>NZ_JBFGZY010000012.1:0-37175 GCF_041586535.1 Psychromonas sp.
CCTCAGGGTAGGCTCGATTGTGAATATCGATGGCGTTATTTATATCATCTAATTCATGCCCTTTATTCTGCAGGTAAATCATCGCTTTTTGTTTCAGATACGGGTTGCCAATTCGCTGTCTGTATTTTCCTGAGAGCAGGGAGGCTGCGCCCTGTTGATAATCATGCTGATCTTCTGCAAAGGCCTGGAAAAGCGTTTCAGCAGGGATCCCTTTGCGTTTCAGATCAGCTTTAATGCGTTTGCTGCCGAATCCTTTGTTTTGTGACGAGCGGATAAAATTTTCCACAAAGCGCGCATCATTAAGATAACCATAGTTAATACATTCGTTAATGACTGTATCAATCCATTGCTGATTGTCGGTTTTACGGCCGATTTTTTCACGTAACTCGTTTTCACTATGGTCACGTCGTCCCAGATGCCAGAGGGCAGAGCGGCGAACACCTTCGATATTAGTGGCGGGTTTGATGGGTTTATTAAATGACATGTTTTCCTGAAACTGATGAATAGAGTGTTATTACCCGATTAAGGATTTCTATCATAACGGCAAAACAGGGCTTGGGGCAAAATAATCACTGTTTTTATCAAATAACGGTTGGTTTAAGGATTGAGGTTGACACGGAGATACAGTGCAGATTGTCTGATTTTGTAGCGATTTGGTATTGCTCCTGAGGAAAATTTATTTATAATATGCGCCCCCGATTAGGGTTCCATCGGGGTGAAAAAGTTAGAATTGAATTTCTAATATATTCCCAAGCTACCTGAATCTGCATCGTCAGGTAGCTTGGAAAACAAATAGCAGTAAAACACAATTTAATAGCGGGTTCCCTCACCCCGCACATTTTTTATAACTAAAAAGGTCAAATCATGTTATCTCTAACAGCAGATCAAATTCGCCGTGCACTTTTCGTATTGGTGAGCCTCCATATTTTAATTATCAGCGCCAGTAATTACCTCGTGCAGTTACCCTTTACCATCTTTGGTTTCCACACCACATGGGGGGCATTCAGTTTCCCGTTTGTTTATCTGGCAACAGATTTAACGGTCAGAATTTTTGGTCAGGCGGCGGCGAGAAAAATAATCGTTAAAGCGATGCTGCCGGCGTTTTTAATTTCCTATGTGATCGGGGTGCTTTTCCAGCAGGGCGGATTTCAAGGTGCAAGCGCGCTAGTGGAATTAAATACCTTTGTATTGCGGATCGCATTTGCCAGTTTTGCGGCATATTTTGTTGGTCAGTTAATGGATATCAAAGTATTTGCAACATTACGTAAAACCCGCTCCTGGTGGGTTGCACCGGCATGTTCAACGGTGATTGGTAATCTGGTTGATACCGTTGTATTTTTTGGATTCGCCTTTTATGCGTCCAATGATCTGTTTATGGCTGAACATTGGCCTGAGATCGCCACCGTTGATTATGCTTTTAAACTGATTGTAAGTTTAGGTCTGTTTTTACCCGCTTATGGTGTCCTGCTCAAAGTGCTTGAACGCAAACTGGTGCAATCACCGGCACAAAAGCGTTTCGCTTGACTTTTTTCTGCGGGTATCTTTGCTATAAAAATACCCGCAGTACCTATCTCTGATATTTCTTCTAAAACAGCATCAGCAGATGCGAACATATAGAAAGTTAACCCTGTTCGATTTATAATCTTCGCTGTGCGGATTACTAACATTTAGCCCTATGCTCTGCTCAGGGGCTTCTATGCCATTAGCCCCATACCCAGTATCATCACCACCACGAGAAATATTGCCACATCCCAGCAAGCAATGTAGTCCTCGGCCCATTTTATTCTCGCCATGACAACAGCAACCATATTTATTAATCTAACCCGGTTGCGCCGTTGTACTTCACTGACAGTATATCTAATACCGGCCCAGTTTATGCCCATACGGCACAGTGACTTCACGCTGCGCGTTAAAAATAGCTGCAGATCATCTGCTGACACTGGTTGCACCGACAGGAACCAGCCCATCCGCAACACGACCATGGCCACAAAATACGCTAACAGAATGGGCCAGAGACTCTCGAGCGCCTGCATGTACCCAGCTTGAACTGACGAAGGCCTTAGCCACCAGGGGGCAAAGAGGATGGTTAGAAGCAGCACCACCCAGGGCCATACAAGCCCCGCAGCGGGAGCCAACCCCATTGGGTTGGCGGACGGTCGAAGCAGATATAGCAGCCTCACCATAAGCAGCGAAGTGGCAACAGTGCTGGCCAATAGCAGCATCAATAACAGTGTATTCCAGGGCGTCGGAGCATAGAAGGTATAAGCTTTTACGAGATGTTTGACTAGCATGCCGCTGGTCCAGGGTGCCCCGGCTAAGGCCAACGCGGGCAGCCATAAAGCAAACCAGATCCAACGCCGCTGCAGGCGATCCTGGCTACCGGCAATACCGACCCCCAAAAATAGCGCACCTTTGCTCAGGCCGTGGTGCAGGGCATAAAAAGCGATACCCGGCAGAATGTTCGGCCAGGCCTGCGGGGCAAGCATTCCCAGCCCCATCGTCATAGTTATTATGCCCATCTGACTGATACTGGAATAGGCCAGCAGGATTTTTGGATCGCGCTGCATCACTCCTATTACGACGCCGTAAAAAGCGGAGGTTAGCCCTGCAACGATGATAACCCCGCCCCACTCGGGCAGGGCGACTTCACCCAATGGTAGCAGTCGCAACCAACCTAACAACCCGGCTTTGAGCATGGCGCCAGATAGAACAGCACTGGCCGGCGCTGGCGCTACCGGATGCGCCAGAGGCAACCAAACGTGCAGGCCAAAAACGCCTACCTTGATGGCGAAACCGGCTAAAGCCAGCAGGATTACAATTTCCCGGTTATCTGCGTCGATGAGACCGATACGTACAACATCGAAAGTTGTGCTACCAGTGGCATACGTTGCTAATATTAATGAGGCGAACAGCATTACCTCGCCCGCGACCACAAAACCGATATAAACTCGTCCAGCTAGCAGGGCAGCAGTAGTGCCGTTGAAAATGACTAAGCCATAGGAGGCAAAACTCATCAAGGTAAAACCCAAATAGAAGCCTTGTAGCTCCTGAGCCAGGATCAAAGCGAAGTTACCCCCCATGGCCGGCAGGAAAAACAGATAAAAGCGAGTACGTTGCTCTTGTTTGAGGAAATAAGCTCGGGCATAGCGCCCTGAAACTGTCCATAACAGCGCCGCCGGCAGCAGGAACATCTGCCCTATTGTGTCCAGTCCCAGCTCGCTGCCAAGCATCATCCAAGGCAGATGCCAGCGCATCCCGGATGGCGCCACGAGCAGGCTGGCCAGCAACGCCGGCAGTGCTGCCCAAGACGCCAGATGCAGCACCACAGGGCGTATTCTCTTGAAGACCAGCAGTAACGTCAGAAACAGTGGCCACCCGACAGCTAGCAACAGCAAACCACCTGAGGGCATCATATTCATGGCTGATAAAACTCCCGTTCTGCAATTAGCTGTACCCACTCCAGAGGACTGAATGGTGCTGTTGCCAGCAGACCCGCGGTAACGGCCATCACGGCAGTTACAACCGGTGGCAACAGCAGCGCCCAGGCGGTCTCTTTGTTGCCGATATCGTGTTCATCTGGCCAGGCATCCGGTGGAGACTGAAACCAGATACGATGCAGAGCTGGCAGAAAATAGGCTGCGTTGAGTAGACTGCTGCTAAGCAGTACAATGATCACCCACTCCTGGCCTGCTTCTAAGGCCCCGAGACCGAGATACCACTTGCTAATGAAACCGGCCGTCGGGGGGATTCCGATCATGCCAAGGGCTCCGATAGTAAAGGCCGTCATCGTCCAGGGCATGCGCCGTCCCACACCGTTCATCTCGCTTACTTTATGAATACCTAGTGTTTTCGCCAGATTACCCGCGCAGAAGAACAGAGTAATTTTCATTAAGCCTTGATGCACTAAATGTACCAGGCCGCCGATGGTGGCGATCGGGCCGGCGATAGCCACACCCAGTACGATATAGGAAACCTGGCTGACTGTAGAGAAGGCGAGCCTGCGCTTTAAATCATCCTGAAACAGCGCCCGCAAAGATCCGTAGATAATCGTCACAGCTGCTAGCAGTGCAAGGGGTAGGGTAAGGCCAAGAAGTGCAGCCCGCTCTGCTCCAAAAACATCATAAATCACACGGACAATACCAAATGCTCCCGCCTTGACCACCGCCACAGCATGCAGCAGGGCGCTGACGGGGGCCGGGGCAACCATAGCTGTAGGCAGCCAGCTATGCAATGGTACAAGCGCGGCCTTCACGCCCAGTCCGGCGATCAGCAAAACAAAAATAGATACCAAGGAAAACCGAGATTCTTCGTTCAAGCCGTGGATAAACCCCTGCGGCGTAAATTCCAGCGTATCCGTGAGCGTATAAAGCCACACTGTACCCAACAAAAGTAAGGCTCCCCCACAAAGTGTGTAGGCGAGGTAACTCTGCCCGGCCCGGTAGGCCTTTGCGGTGCCGTGGTGCACAATCAATGGATAGGCCGATAACGTCAACAGTTCGTAAAACAGCAGGAAAGAGAGCAAATTACCGGAAAGAGCGACACCTGTGGTGGCCGTGACGCACAGGCTGAAAAAGCCGAAGAAACGACTGCGGTTGGGTGAACCTTTCAGGTAACCAATAGCGTAGATGGTGGTCAGTAGCCACAATCCACTGGAGAGGCCGACAAACAGCAAGGCTAGCGGATCGGCACGCAGTACCAGATCAAGATCCGCCAGCAATGGCAGGCGCGTTTCAAAAACATGGCCATGATAGACGCGCACAAACATCCAGATAACCAGCGCAAGTGTGGCAAAGTTGCCAAACAGGTTGAGCATCGTGCGCAGGCGCACACTGTCCTCTGCCAGGCTGAAGATGATCAGACTGAGTAACAATGAAATTGCGACGACCAGCAGTGGAATCCATGCATCCCAGTTCATAATGTCACCTCACGGGTGGAAAATGGATCGCCGATAACAAGCAGTGATAAAACTTGAGGAGCTAGAAATCCTAACAGGATTGCTGCGCAGGCCAGCAGCAAGGCTGTCCACTGCATCAGTGCTGAAGGTATTGGTGAATCGGGTGCTACAGTAACTTGGGTAAAGGCATGCCCCAGCACCTTAAAGATATAGCCTGCTGCCAGTAGGCCACCGAGTAAAATGATTGCAACCATGCCCCATCGGCTTTGCTGTATAGCAGCTTCAAGCAGCAACCATTTACCGATAAAACCACCGCTTGGTGGAATCCCCATGATGCTTACCCCGGCCAGTGCAAATGCAGTCACAGAGAGCGGTAGGCGTTGTACTGCCCGGTCCAGATCTGCGATACGATCCTGGCCAGCAAAATGTAACAGATTACCCGCAGACAGAAACATAGCCGCTTTGGCCAATGCATGAGATAACGTCAGGTAGGCAGCCGCGTACCAGGCAGTAACACTGTTACTCGCAGCCAGCGAAAAAGCAATAAATAGGTAGCCGATTTGAGCCACCGTTGAGTATGCAATTAGCAATTTCAAGCGGGTTTGCATTAGAGCCAGCAAGGAGCCCCATAGCACGGCGATAGCGCCCAACAAGCCAAGCAGACTTTCTACGCCCTCAGCACCGAGCGGTTTGAAGATTTCCAGCCACAGACGTAGCAGGAGATAAAAAGAGGCCTTCACTACTAGCGCAGAGAGAACTGCACTGACCGGAGCCGGCGCACTGGCATGCGCAGGCGGTAGCCAGAAATGAAAAGGAAAAAGTGCGGACTTCAGGATTAGTCCTGTGCTCATTAACCCAAATGCAGCCCAGGTTATTGGTATTGATTCAACCCGCTGAGCAAGGATCGCAATATCAATGCTGCCAAAGCCGTGGTACAACAGTCCGACGCCAAACAAATAGGCTAGAGAGCCGAGCAGAGTGGCCAGCAGGTAGCGCATCGCTCCGGTCAAGGCATCCTTGTCGCCACTCAGGGCCGTCAATGCTACGGCGGCCAGGCCCATCAGCTCCAGAGTGACGTAGAGATTGAAAATATCCGCTGACAGAAACAGCGCATTTAGTGCAGCCAGCAGAAACAGCCAGAGTGGCCAGAATCGGGCTGAGCGTTTAGGTTCAAAATAGCCTGTGGAGTAGATACTGATGCAAAGCCCAACCAGAGCTGTCACCGTCAACATCAGCAGGCTCAGTCCATCAGCATAGAGGTCGATGCCAAGCGGCGCATTCCAGCCGCCCACGGCGTGGCGATAGACGCCGCTTTCCATCATTTGCCAAGCCAGTCCTGCAACCGAGATAACGACAGCAGACAAGATAATCAGCCCGACTATTGTTGTTACTGTCTGCCAGAGGAAACAGGCTATACCGCCCGCCAGCGGAAGCAAGATCAAGGCCACGCCCCAAGGAATATTCAAGAGAGCCTCTCTCATGGCTGTTACTCTCTTCTTTCTTCGGGAAGCTCGGCACGTCCGGTTTTTGCGGCTAGCCTCAACATTAAGGTAAGTGCCAATGCCGTTGCCGATACGGTCACCACGATGCCGGTAATCACCATGGCAAGAGGAACAGGATCCGCAGCCATACCTCCGGTTCGCTTTGCCAGCGCAACCAGCACCAGGAAGATCCCGCTGCCCATGATGTTGAGCGCCAGGATCTTACGCAACAGATGAGCGTATACAATCAGGGCATATAACCCGGTACAAAACAGTCCCACCCCCACCAGGGCATAAAAAAATGCGGCGTTCATTGTTTATCCTTTTGCTCTTGCTGGCCACCCAGAAACAGGGCGGCCAGAGTCACGCCGATAGAAAGGGTCGCCACAGTTTCGAGAATCAGGATCAGGATGCCAGCCTGATCCGGGGGATATTGCAAAACCCTTCCTTCCAAAAATAGCATCAACAGGGCAATGGTAATGAATGCAGCAAGCCCTGCGATTAGTGCGAGCCGCAGTAGTATCTGAGTCAGGCAGGGACGGAGTCGCCAACCTGCTAGTAACTGCAGGACTCCCGCAGCCCCTAAAACCGCCCCGGCCTGGAAAGCGCCCCCCGGTGCATGGGAGCCGGACCACAGCAAGTAGGCGGCCATCAGGATCAATAGCGGCGACAGTAACCGCGCAAAGGTGTCGAGTACAGGGCCAGAAGCAGGCCCGACCTGTAGAGATGAACCTGCAAGTGACCAGCACCCGAGCAGCGCAAGCAACAGCACGGCCATCTCCAACAGTGTGTCGTAACCGCGAAAGTTGAGCAGCACCGCGGTGACCGGGTTGGATACGCCGCTCACTTCCATTTTAACGGCTACAACTTTCTGAAGACCGTCCGCATGGTCAGGTAACGACAGTACCGCATAACCTATACCCATAGCGAGTACCAGTAATAACGGTAACAGCAAGCAACGATTTTTATCCATAGCAAACCTCTGAAGGGAGCTGTTTCGTCCGACGGTGCTGAACAGTGAAATATTCCATACAAACAACAATGAACTCTGCGACAAGAGCAATAATAATGACGTCAATACCGGAAACTATCAGTCCACTAAATTTATCAGGCTCTGAAATGATGCTCTTGCAGCCGGGAGCATCAGAGCGACAATAAAAATTATTTTGAGATTGATTCAGCCTACAAAATAATAACATTTGATGTTATCTCACAATTTAAGAACGATGAGCACGAGGAGACAAAAGCAAATATCTCCAGTAACTCTCTAATTTCGAAAATGAATAGTGGTTGCTTCAATAGATATTGAATCAGAATCCAGCCGCGTTCGGTCAATGTTAAAAAAAACATCACAACCAGTATCACGATCAATGTACTGGCAACGATGCGTTCAAACTTATGCAGATACTCAATCATCTTTCTTTTTGCCTTTTTTAAGATCATCATTTGAAAGATTGTCAGTGTGGGATTGAATATCATCACTGTCAGATGAAGCCATACAGATATCCCGAAGTCGAGCCAGAGCCGCCAACAACAACGCCCCGGTTAGCCCCGCACCGATGGCCGCTTCAGCCAATGCAACGTCAGTCGCATTCAGCCGCGCCCAGGCCAAGGCCATCAGCAGTCCAAAAGCGACAAACAACACGATGGCCTTGAACAAATCTGGACTGCTCAATGTCCGCCAGGCCAACCACAATAAGCCAAATCCCAGCAGGATATCAAAAAACCATTGCAGCAGGTTTAACGCCTCCATATGCGTATCCCTCTGTGCAAAGCACTCCTGGCAATCAAGTGGGAAACACTGGCCCCTGCAAGTACTACCAATAACCAGATCAGGAATAATTTACCCACGATGGCCCATGATTCAGCCTGCACGGCGAGGCCTGCTATCAAGAGACTTAAACCGACGTTGTCGGCCTTGGTTAATGCATGAAGCCTGGTATAAATATCCGGAAAACGCAGCAAGCCCAGAGTGCCAGCCAGAAAGAAAATGGCTCCAAGGGTAAGTAAAATCAATGACAGGTAGTCACTCAGTATCATGTTCGATCTCCTCGTTTGACCGGGTGAGTCGCACAAACGCCACGGCTGTCACTGCTGCCAGCAGGGCGAAGACCAACGCTACATCGAGAAGGGCTGCGTTGCCAAACACTTGTGCGAGCAGGAGTAACACTGCCACCGCAGTAGTGCCGAATAACTGTACCGCCAGCATACGGTCGGGAGCTGTCGGGCCACGCAGTACACGCCACATCCCTGCGAACAGATTCAGTAGCAGAAATATCGCCAGTGCGAGATAAAAGCTTTCCATACTGGCTCACTCGTCCAGTATGAGCGGTGTTGAAAATTCAGAGGGCTTGAACGCGAATACAGAATAGTCGAGCCGGTTCAGAACCTCGTCGATAACCGTCAAGCTGGCCTGATTATTCTCCGTCAGCATCACAGCACGTGTCAGAACGGGCTCACAATCTTCACCTGCTCCCATTACGCTCAAAATATTTTGAAATACCTTCATATTATTCACCTCCATTATTCAAATGCACAGCAAACATCCTCGCCACGTGTTGTTCAATCGCTAGCAGTGTCATTTGCAAGCGCTCACCTTCACCATCAAGTACATGTACCTTCAATACACCCGGACTCAACTCTGTGGATAATGTACCAGGCAGTAAACTTACGGTATTCACCATAACCACTTGCGCCAATCCCGGCGGCAATCTCAGGGGGTATTCAATTAGATCTGGTGCAATTGGCAAGCGCGGGTGACAGGCCCTTAAAGCCACGTCTATTCCTCCCATCAGGGAGCGAATAAAGAAAAACGGCACAAAACTAAACCATGCACTCCAGACCAAAGGCAATGGCGAGGTAAGCGTCATACTAGCTATCACGGCGAATACTACTGCCGGCACACCGAACCACCAGGACGATGCATCACCATTAGTGAGTACCCACCAGATGAGAGAGTATAAAGCCACACGCATTGCTATCATTGTGGCATAACCTGAGTAACGTTTAGTAACAGGCGATCAGCTGCTTTACTGACGACATCAGCCGATAGCAGCATTATCTCGGTGAAAATCGGGAATGCGTTCATTTAGTTGTCCTCCTCATTTTCGATGCGACTAGACAACCGATTATTTGTGCCAATCACATGGTGAATGATTACTCCCCCGCCAGAATCCGTGTCAACTCTACAAGTGCCAGTTGCGGGCTGCCAAACAACCGCTTCATCGCCGCATCGTGGGTGAGAAAAAATTGCAGCAAAGCCATTATGAGTATAGGAAGAATAAAGCCCTTTACAAAATGTTACTTTGAGGCGCAGTTTCCTTTGAAGTGTTTGTAATAGCCAGATCGCCATATAGTTTAAAAAAAACAGCACCAGCGAGAGCCCAAATAGTCGCAGGTAAGGCAAATTTTTGAAGATCTAGTGGGGCTAACGCTAGAAAATTTAACGCATAATACTCTTCCATGATCGAGTAAAGCTTCGAATGTGCATTACAAAATCAACCAGAGAAGGGTTGCTGGGTAACGTTATACACTATGTGGAGGCTTGAGCTGTATGCAGTGAAAATTGCACGTAGGGTTCTTAGGAAGGCGCTGCCTGGTGAAAGTGGAAGACAGTATTACTACTGACCATATTTCTCCTGCCGGCTCAATTGCAGCTGACAGCCCGGCGGCTGAGTATTTACGTGATCAGGGGGTAGATGAAAAAGATTTTAACTCCTATGGTTCCCGCCGCGGTAATCATGAGGTAATGATGCGCGGTACTTTTGCCAACGTCAGGCTAAAAAATCAATTGGCACCGGGTACAACCGGCAGTGCCACAACCCATTATCCTTCAAATCAGCAGATGTCGATTTTTGATGCAGCAATGAGATACCAACAGGATAACGTAAGTACCGTTGTATTGGCGGGTAAAGAGTACGGCACGGGCTCCAGTCGCGACTGGGCAGCTAAAGGTCCGGCATTGCTTGGCGTTAAAGTCGTTATGGCAGAAAGTTATGAACGCATACATCGCTCTAATTTAACCTCAATTCTGGATAAGCAAATCGATACAGCACCGTTATTTTCGCGTATTTCTGCGTTAAATCATTTCCCAATAGCCAGCTATTGCTTCGATGATTTGCCTTGAACTACACAAAACTAACAGCACTGTATAATGCAAATCTTTAATGTGTTGATACTAAAGGTGATTTCGATTCCATTATCCAGAGTTGAGGTTAATTTAATTGGCATGGGGATATTGCCACTGCAGTTTAAGCCGGGTGAAAGTGCTGAGTCGCATGGCTTATCAGGACATGAGCTATTTTCCATACCTGCGGTTGGTGCTGGGCAGAAGCAGCTGGTGGTGCAGGTTGAGAGCGATGCGAATAAAAAGGATATTGAGTTTGATGTGAGGATTGATACCGCCAATGAGTTCGACTACTTCTCAAATGGCGGAATATTGTCTTACGTTATTCGCAATATGCTGGAGATGTCATCGTAAAGGCTGTTATCCCGGTCGTTAATGAGCTCAAACTATAAAGCACCTTACGCCCGCAGCTGGGCGTTTTTTGAATGGTAAAATACACTTTATGCAGGAAAACGGGAATTGTGCGGGTGAAATGTTGTTTCTTGCAGGCATAATGACAGTATCACTTTGCCTTGATCGACAGCTTTAAAATATCAGTTAGAACTCCGCGTTCATTTTTGCCAGACACTTAAGCAGTATTGCACGTTCTTGTTCATCTAAATTAGCGGTAAGATCCTGCGTGAGGGCAAGGTGCAGATCATCGTGCTCCCGGTAAAACGCTTTGCCGGTAGCGGTCAGGTCAACCAGAATAGAGCGCCGATCCGAGTGGTGCGGGCGGCGCTCAATAAAGCCTGCATTTACCAGCTTGTCGACCTGCACAGTCAATGTGCCTGTCGTTATTCCTAATCTGCTCGCGAGCTCTTTCATGCGCATTGCACCGTGGCTACCCAAGACCTCAATGGTATGGGTTTGCGCAAGTGAGAAATGTTTATCTTTTACGACGGACTGTTCCCAGGAAGAAAGTTTGTCGTAAAATTCGATGATACAATGGTTCAGCTTTTCAAGTTCTTTCATAGGCGACTTAACGTATCTCCGCACAGTGGTTTACTTCAATGGTGAGATGATCAATTTTATCAAATTTTTCCAGTAATTGTTTGTAATGTTCTACCGGTTTTGGTGCCTGTGACACTAATGAGATCATTGCAGCATAGTGATCGGCACTGATTTTCCAGATGTGGATATCACTGACTTTATTGTTATCTTGGATTTCCAGGGTGCTGATTATCTGCTTTTGATATTCAGGCGTAATGCTTGCGTCTAATAGAATAGGACCGGTTTGTTTGATCAGGCCAATAGCCCATCGGGTAATGATCACTGACCCGACAATCCCCATTAAAGCATCCACCCAGTTCCAGCCCCAGTATTTTCCGGCAACCAGCGCAACGATTGCGAGCAGTGACGTCAGTGCATCGGCTAAAACATGAAAGTAGGCCGCCTTCAGATTGTGGTCATGGTGATGTTCGTGATCATGCGCATGGTGATGGTGATCATCCTCTTTAAGTAAAAAGACACTGATAATATTAACAGACAGGCCAATCACTGCGACCAGAATAGCCTCATTAAATTGAATTTCCTGTGGTGACATTAAGCGGTGAATTGATTCACCAAGCATAATGAGAGCAACTAATCCAAGGGCGATAGCACTGCTAAATCCTCCCAAAACACTGGCTTTGCCGGTACCGAAGGTAAAGGATTCGTTGCTGGCATGCTTGCGGGCATACTGATAGGCAAAAATGGTGATCAAAAATGCAACGGCATGAGTGCCCATATGCCATCCGTCTGCCAGCAATGCCATTGAACCATACAGTGTTCCAGCTGCAATTTCTATTACCATGGTAACGACAGTAAGGATAAGCACGTAATAAGCTCGCCGCTCACCGCGCTGGTTATGGTTGGTAAAGTCATGGTTATGCTGCCATTTTTGTAGAGTATGAGCGTCCATTTATCTTCCTTGTCTAGCTTAGTTTGATAGTCAAACAAGTTTAATTTTATTTAGTTTGATCGTCAAGGTAAATATTTTTCAGTCCGTAACCTGGTGTTGCTTCACGAATGGCGCTGATGTTGTGTCAGGTGTCGTCCCGTCAGCATAAAATCACTATTCCATGCTTGACCTTGCCCTAAGGGCATGGCTTAATCTGTTTTTATCCTTTGTTCTGTCGATTTGTAGTATATGAAACGCTTTTTCACGTTAATGCTGATGCTTACGATACTGTTAACTTTCACTCAGAAAGTGACGGCATTTGCACCTGTGTTAGAAAGTGAAAACGCTGCTATGATCCATTGTGATATGTCTGCAACTGCAGGTAATGCCCATATGGTGATGGAAAAAGCAGACTGTAGCGGCGAAATGTCGCAGAGCATGGATTGCCAAAGTGATTGCGAGATGATGACTGTCGTCTCTGTGCTGTACTTTGTTGACCATGAACACAAGGTGATGCAGCCTCAGTCGTTACTCGCTTATCAACACGGAATACCGCTCTCCCCGCATTACTTCCCTGAATCTTTATACCGGCCTCCTTTTTTAAGTTAATTTTTTACTCCCTGTCGCGGAGTTAACGTTTTGATTGTTGGTCATCGTATGACCTGTTTATGCAGAACAAAGATTAATTTATTTTTAGCCACTGCCAATCTTTAGCATCTATTGCGCTGTTTTCTTTTGAAAACCAGAAGCTTGCTGATGAGCAGGAGGCTATGCAAGGAAAGAACTATGAAAAGCATTTACTGTTTTTTATTAAGCCAACACCTATTTAACCGTTTGGCCTTTAAGCATCTTTTTGGCCTGACTTTACTGTTTAGTTTTAACCTTTTTGCCGCGCCCATTACCCTCGCTGAAGCTGAGCAGATAGCGCTCCAGTCTGACCCCGGGCAGCAGATATATCAAAGCCAGCAGGCAGCACTAATCGCCCAGGGGACCGCAGCCTCAACGCTTGCCGATCCGATGATAAGAGTGGGGATGGCCAACGTGCCGACGGACAGCTTTGCTTTGGATCAGGACCCTATGACCCAAATCACAGTGGGCCTGTCGCAGCAATTCAGCCGTGGTTCTCAGCGGCAACTTGCTCAGCAGGGGTTTGAGCAACAGTCGCAGGCCAGCGTTTTTCAAGGGCTGGACCGCCAGTTAAAGGTCAAGCAAACGGTGCAGCAGATCTGGTTTAATATTCTCTTCGCTGAAAAATCGCTGCTTCTGGTTAGCGAAAATAAACAGCTTTTTTCCAGTTTATACCGCGATTTACAAGCGCAGTTTGCACTCGGCCTTGTCGATAACGAAGATCTGATTGCTGCCGAAATTGAGATCAATAAATTTGATGAAAAAATTGCGGGGTTAAGGCAGCAGTCGCTCAATCAGCGCACTCTGCTGAGTGAGTGGATTGGCCAATCAGCCTACGCTGAACTGCACAGCGACACGCCGCAGTGGCCGGAAACGCTCTCTTATGTAAATGCGCCGAATGTACAAAACAGTGAACATTATGCGCTGCTCAGTAAACATCCCAAAGTCGAAACATTTGTCCAAAACATTAAAGTCGCAGATAACAATATCGGGCTGGCTGAGCAGGATTACAAACCCGCCTTTAAGGTTGAGTTAGGTTATGGTCACAGATTAGGCGAGACCGATATGGGTGAGCCCAGAGCGGATCTGTTAAGCGCCTTTGTATCAATGGATGTGCCGTTATTTACCGATAAACGCCAGGACCAGAAGCTTATCTCTGCGCAACAGATAAAGGGCCAGAAACAAGCTGAACACCGTTTATTACTGCGTCAGCTCAATGCACAGCTAACGGCTGAAATTGTCAACTATCTGCAAATTAAAAAACGTCAGGACCGTTATCAGGAGAGCCTGCTCAAGCAGGGGCAATTACATATAAAACTGGTAGAGCAAAGTTATCAGTCTAATACGCGTCCTTTCAAAACAGTGATTGATGCTTATATTCACCAGCAGAACCTCTCTCTGGAATACCAGCAGCTGTACTTCGACGGACTTAAAAGCCTGTCTAATATCCGTTACTTTCAGGCACTTTAATAGGGAATGATTATGCGTTATTTATTGGTTTTAATAGTGGGTTTAGTGGTTGGTTTCTTTGCCGCAACCAACCAGCATGTCGGTCGTTTATTTGTCAAAGAGTCAGCGCAATCCGCACAGCCAGAAATTTTATATTGGGTGGCGCCGATGGATGAGAATTACCGTCGCGATAAACCGGGCAAGTCTCCGATGGGGATGGATTTAGTACCTGTTTATGCGGAAGCTGAAAAAGCGCAACCAAAAATTTTATATTGGGTGGCGCCAATGGATGCGAATTACCGTCGCGATAAACCGGGTAAATCTCCGATGGGTATGGATTTAATACCCGTTTATGAAGAGGTCGGTGGTCAATCGGAAGCCGGATTAGTGCAAATTTCAGCTGCGCTGGAAAACAACCTTGGGGTGCGCACAGGAACCGTGATCAAAGATGATTTGGCAATAGAGATTAACAGTTTAGGTACGGTGCAGGCAAATGCCGATGCGATTTGGCAAATTAACAGCCGGGTATCGGGCTGGATTGAAAAACTCTATGTTAAATCAGTGGGCGTTGAAGTTAATAAAGGTGATCCGCTGTTTGAGCTTTATTCGCCGGAGCTCGTCAAGGCTCAGGAGTCACTGTTTAATGCGATTAGCTTAAATCGCACTACCTTAATCAATTCATCCAAAGCGCGTTTACAGGCATTAGGAGTTACTCCCGGACAAATTGAAACCATTATAAAGCGTCAGAGAGTAGAGCAGAATATCACTTTTTTTGCGCCGCAAAAAGGGACGCTTACGGCGATTAACCTCAACGAAGGGGGGTTTATATCACCATCCACAGTGGTTATTCAGGCGGTTAATTTAGATACGGTCTGGGTCGACGTTGAAGTTTTTGCCGGTCAGGTGTCCTCAGTGAAACTTGGCGATCCCGCAGTGATGCGTTTAGATTATTTTCCGGGACAGAAATGGTATGGCGAGGTAAATTTTATCTACCCGGAAATGAATCCTCAAAACCGTACCTTACGCGTCCGTCTGCAGTTTGCTAACCCGGCTGCCAGGCTCAAACCTAATATGTTTGCCAACGTCACCCTGACCCCGGAAATACATAAAAGCAGACTGCAGATTCCCCGAGAGGCGGTGATTTATGCCGGTAATATGAATCGCGTGGTGCTGGCTTTAGGTAATGGGCAATTTAAATCTGTCCTGGTGACTTTAGGGCTGGAAAACAAACAGGCGGTAGAAGTGTTATCCGGCTTAAGCGAAGGCCAGAAAATTGTTACTTCCGCACAGTTTTTATTAGATTCAGAGTCCAGTATCAGCGCCGATTTTGAGCGGATGCTGGAGATTGAAAAACAGCAGCAGACAGTGCCGGAGTATGATCCGGAGATGGAAGACGAGGATCTTGACTGGTTAGATTTAGGACGTCAGGAATGGCCTCAACCTGCAGAGGTGCAACTATGATAGGCAGAATAATTAACTGGTCAATCAGTAACCGCATTATGGTTTTACTGCTTACCCTTGCGATAGTGGTTTACGGTCTGTTTGCCATTCAGAAAACACCGATCGATGCGATTCCCGATCTCAGCGATGTACAGGTCATTGTTAAAACCAGCTATCCGGGGCAGGCGCCGCAAGTGGTTGAAGATCAGGTTACTTATCCGTTGACCACGGCAATGTTATCCGTACCCGGCGCAAAAACGGTGCGCGGCTATTCGTTTTTTGGAGACTCTTATGTGTATATCATTTTTGATGATAATACCGATATGTACTGGGCCCGTTCAAGGGTACTGGAGTACCTGTCTCAAGTCGCACCTGATTTACCCGCAGCGGCACGCTCTGCATTAGGCCCTGATGCAACGGGTGTAGGCTGGATTTTCAGTTATGCACTGGTTGATAAAACCGGCAGGCATGATTTGAGTGAGCTGCGCAGTTTACAGGACTGGTTTTTAAAGTTTGAGCTGCAGACGGTTGCCGGCGTTTCGGAAGTGGCTACCGTCGGGGGAATGGTTAAACAGTATCAGGTACGAGTTGATCCCAATAAACTGCGTGCTTATAACCTGCCGCTGAATAAGATAAGCGATGCTATTAAACAGGCAAATCAGGAAAGCGGGGCGAGCGTCATTGAGATGGGGGAGGCTGAATATATGGTGCGTACCTCAGGTTATATCACCTCGCTGGAGGACCTTAAGGCGATTCCGCTGCAGGTGAATGCCCAGGGAACGCCGCTGTTGTTAGGTAATGTCGCTTCCATAAGTTTAGGCCCGCAAATGCGCCGGGGGATTACCGAGCTAAATGGTGAAGGTGAAGTGGTCAGCGGTATCATAGTGATGCGCTTTGGTGAAAATGCACAGGGGGTAATTGCAGCGGTCAAAAACAAGTTAAAGGCATTGGAAAAAGCGCTGCCGGACGGGGTAGAGATTATTCCCACTTATGATCGTTCCACTCTGATCAATAATGCGGTTGATAACCTTTACCATAAACTGCTCGAAGAGTTTATTGTGGTGATCCTGGTCTGTGCCGCGTTTTTATTCCATTTCCGCTCCTCGCTGGTGGTGCTGTTAAGCCTTCCTGTCGGCATTTTTGTGGCCTTTATTATTATGTCCTGGCAGGGGATTAACGCCAATATTATGTCCCTCGGCGGGATCGCTATTGCCATCGGTGCAATGGTGGATGGTGCGATTGTGATGATTGAAAATGTCCATAAACACATGGAAAAAACCGAGCTCAACGACCATAACCGCTGGCAGGTGATCAGTAAAGCGAGCAATGAAGTCGGCCCTGCATTGTTTTTCTCCTTACTGATTATCACTTTCAGTTTTTTACCCGTTTTTGCCTTGGAAGGGCAGTCCGGCAAAATGTTTTCGCCGCTGGCGTTTACCAAAACCTACGCCATGGCAGCCTCCGCCGGATTAGCCATTACCCTTATTCCGGTATTAATGGGTTACCTGATACGCGGCAAAGTACTGCCGGAGCATAAAAATCCGTTAAATCATTTTTTTGTACGGCTTTATATGCCCGTTTTAAGCTTCTCTTTGCGTTTCCCTAAACTGCTGATCAGTATGGCTCTATTGCTGCTGATAGTCGGATTTTATCCGGTCAGTAAAATTGGCAGTGAGTTTATTCCTCCCCTTGACGAAGGTGATCTGATGTATATGCCGACCACCTATCCGGGTATCTCAATCGGTAAGGCGCGAGAGCTATTACAGCAAACCAATAAGCTGATTAAAACCGTGCCGGAAGTGCACACCGTGTGGGGGAAAATAGGCCGCGCTGAAAGTGCAACGGATCCCGCGCCACTGACCATGATTGAAACGGTTATCCAGTTCAAGCCGAAGGATCAGTGGCGGGCAGGCATGAACAAAGAAAAAATTAAACAGGAGCTGGACAGTCTGATTCAGTTTCCCGGTTTAACCAATGCCTGGGTAATGCCGATTAAAACGCGTATTGATATGCTGGCAACGGGTATTAAAACGCCAATCGGTATCAAAATCGCCGGGACAGATTTAGGTGAAATTGAAAAAATTGCCCGGCAGGTTGAGTCAATCTTAACCAGCGTCGAAGGAACCGCTTCAGTATACGCGGAGCGGGTCACTGGCGGTCGTTATGTGAAGGTGGATATAAACCGTGAAAAAGCCGGACGTTACGGGCTGAATATTGCGGAAATACAGCAGTTAGTTGCCGTTGCGATTGGCGGTAAAAATATCACTGAAACCATTGAGGGCTTAGAGCGTTACCCGGTTAATTTACGTTATCCCAATGATTACCGTGATTCAGTCAGTACACTTAAAAGTCTGCCGATTGTCACGCCTGCAAAAATGAATATCAGCTTAAGTGATGTGGCGGATGTTTATATCGAAGCTGGTGCGCCGATGATCAAAACAGAAAATGCGCGGTTAAACGGCTGGATTTTTGTGGATATCGAAAACCGTGATTTAGGCTCCTACGTGAATGATGCCCGTCAGGCTGTTAATCAGCAGCTCAGTTTGCCGGCAGGATATTCTCTGCTCTGGTCAGGTCAATATGAGTATATGGAGAAAGCCAATGCGCGGTTGGCAAAAGTGATCCCTGTGACCCTGGCAATCATCGTTATTCTGCTCTATTTCGCTTTCCGGCGGGCGGGAGAGGTGCTGCTTATTTTAGCCACCTTACCCTTTGCTTTAATGGGCGGAGTCTGGCTGATGTACCTGCTCGGCTTTAACTTTTCCATTGCCGTGGGAGTCGGTTTTATCGCACTTGCCGGTGTTTCAATAGAGATTGGTGTGATCATGCTGCTCTATTTAAATCAATCATTAGAAGCGGAAAAAACTCAACGTTTTGCGCATTTTAATAAAGAGGATTTGAAAGACGCTGTGCTCAAAGGGGCGGGCTTACGTGTACGCCCAATCATGATGACAGTGGCAACCGTGGTGATTGGTCTGGTGCCTATTATGTACGGTTCCGGCACCGGCTCTGAGGTGATGCAGCGTATAGCGACCCCGATGATCGGCGGTATGGTCAGCGCCATTATTCTGACTCTGCTGATTTTACCGGCAGCTTATTACCAGTGGAAAAAAGTCAGCCTGAGTAAACAATTTAATATGGACTAAGCAATTAATTAAAGGCGTTTTTGTCGATTTTAAGCGTCTTTTATTTAAGGCAAAAATTTATTTATATGACAATTTTATTAAGCAAATAAAGGGAAACAACAATGAACATTAAAAAAAGTAAAATAGTACTGGCATTGGGTGGTTTAATTTTTTTAGCAGCGCCTCTTGGCAGTGCTTTCGCCCATGAGCAACATTGCGAAATAGAGGATACTCAATTGGGTAACACCATGAAGTATATAAAAAGTGAGTTGCGGGCTTATGTTAAAGGGTTTAAAAATGATGATCCGCAAAAAATGCAGCAGCATCTTAATGAGCTGATAAAACTGAGCAGCATAGCCGCTGAGCAAACGCCGGTCAAAATCAAGAAAATGCATGACCATGATATGCCGATGGCCGAAATGGATCATTCGCAAATGGATATGAGCGGAATGGCCGAAATGGATCATTCGCAAATGGATATGAGCGGGATGGCCGAAATGGATCATGCGCAAATGGATATGAGCGGGATGTCCGAAATGGATCATTCGCAAATGGATATGAGCGGAATGGCCGAAATGGATCATTCGCAAATGGATATGAGCGGGATGGCCGAATTGGATCATTCACAGATGGAGCACTCACAGATGGCTAGCCCGCAGCATGATATGGCAAGCATGCCCGGCATGGAGGGCATGAGCAACGAGCAGCATCATCAGCATATGATGTATGTAGAGGGGATAAACGAGCTTAAAGAGTTGTTCAAACAGCTGGAAAAAACGCAGGGTACAGAGCAGATCAAGACGGTTCTGGGGCAGATTAAAGAGCATAGTAAAAAAAGTCACCAACAGTTCCGCCAGGATTGTAATTAATCCCGACTAGCCTCTGATAGCCGGCAAATACTTTTTTGCCGGCTATCCACGATAAGGGGATCTATATGAATTTCAGAATAGAAGCGGGTTTATTGCTGTTTTTATTGCCAGCCTTTACATTGGCTAATGGGCTATCCCCTGAACAGCTTTATCATACAGTTGGCGGTTATGGCTGCGCAGCCTGCCATGGAAAATATGCCCATGGAGGCGGTTATGTGGGAGGCAATATCCGCGCAGCGACGCGCGAACAACTGGACAATGCGCTGCAAACAGAGCCGAGCATGTTGTTACTGGCAGAGGTGCTGGACGAAAATAAACGTAATTTATTGAGTAGCTATCTGGCAGAGTTAGGACAAAAACAATTAGTTGAGTGGCGTATTGGAGAATCGGATGCGCCTAAAGCGGTTAAAATTAAAGCCGGTGATGATGTGCAGTTGGTGATCTTTAATGGCACTTTTGAGAGACTGAGTGTGGATTTATCCGCCTTGGATGCTGCAGCAGATTATCAAATCGATGCCTATGATACACATGCGATAACTTGGTCTGCCAAAGCGGGAGATTATTTATTATCTGTTAACAATGAACATTTTACTATTAATGTTGATTAATACACTTAAAGGAGTTTCTGATGAAACTGAAAAACAAAATATTGGCATTTACCTTAGCCATGTGCAGCTTTTCTGTCGCTGCAAAAACCACTATTGAACTATACAAGTCTCCTACCTGCGGATGTTGTAAGGAGTGGGCAGCCATTATGGAAGAGAAAGGTTATAACGTGAATGTCCATCATCAAAATGACTGGTCAGAGATCAAAAAAGAGTTTGCGTTGCCGGCACAACTGCAGTCCTGCCACAGTGCGGTTATTGATGGTTATCTGATTGAAGGGCATGTTCCGGAAGCAGATATCGCCCGTCTGCTGAAGGAGCGCCCTGATGAGATATCTGGCATTGCAGCACCGGGTATGCCAAAAGATTCTCCGGGGATGGCTGCCCCGGGTGTAGAGTATCAAAACTTTAAAGTGATCTCTTTTTCTGAGCAGGGGTTAGGTTTATATAATCAATATTAAAGTCTCAGGAAGAAATGTCAGATCTATACCCATGTTACTTCAAAATGCTTTGTCAGGCACGAGCTCGGAGACCAGAGCAAGAAGCAACATGAGGTAATGGTTACTCCCTTTTCGATTGGTGCAACGCAGCACTGGTTTTCGAGCTGGCGCCCCGTAGGGCAAGGTAAATTGCACCAATCTGCTTTGTTATAAAATTTCTATGTAGAATAACTATACTTCAATTTTATGCCTGACATCTCGGCACAATTTGCCTTGCTGACTTTGCATCTTGAAGTATCATGGGTATAGTCTGAACTAATACACGTGAATTATTTTGTTTTAAATAATGCAGTTTCCGGATGGTAGGCATACCAGGCATACCAGGCAAACCAGTAACCCTCAAAAGATTTTACATCTTTGTCTGTTTGCAGCGTTTGTAATTGCCTATTGTAGGTGACGGTAAGGATTTCTCCGCCCACTTCAACGTCAAGCCCGTCGGGATATTTATCCTTAAAGCCTTGTTTTTGTATTGCCACGTAGTTATCGTTATTTTCTATCCCGAAAACAATCTCTTTACGACTTAATTCATCTGATTCTGCGACTAACGGAAACCATACTTGTAATACTGCATCATATCCGGGATAGGGGTTTTTATCATATGCTCTGAAAGTCCCGGTTTTTCGGGATAATAATTTTGTATCGGGATACGCTGCTTTCCAGTTTTCCCACGAGGTGATTTCAACTTTAAAGGTGTCCAGTGTTTTGCCTCTCTTTTCCCCATCAATAAATGTTCCGGAAATTTGCGGGATGAACCCCAGAGTTTCGCGATCATACATTACCAGGTTTGAGTTGTATAAAGATCCGCTGACGCCTAAATTATGATCCTTATAGCCGATAATGGTAGCCGTTAAGGGACAGTAAGTAATAGATATTCTTCTGTTATTGACTTCTTCGTTTACTATTTCATGCCAATACATAATATCTTTAGGGTAGGCGGCTACAAAGCCGTCATAATTGACACCGAAGATAATATCCTCATTGACAATTTCTCCGCTTTGTTCAGCTTCTTTGACACTGTTAAAATAGTTGGGGGAATCGATTGGCGGGATGCCATCTTTAGGAACACTTGTTTTGATAATGTTTCTTTTAATAAAAGCAAGTTCATCTTCTAATGTGGTGGTTATATGCTCTTCTTTAAATTTGTTGTAATCATCCACCTCTGGCCTTTTTAGGGAAGCTGCTATTCCTATTAACAGGATTAATAGCATTATTATAAAGAGGATATATTTTGATCTATTCTTTCTGTTTTTTGTTTCCATTTCCCTTGCAATCTTTTTATGTGTTCTCTGTATAGGGTAGGACAAACTTTATGGAGTGACCACGTTTACAAAGGTCAGTGGCGGTAATAAGCAAACTGTGTATGGAGATAATGTTCATTATCAATGCGGGGAATAATTTCTAATACTCAGTATGTTAGGTTATCTCTTTTATCTCTATTTTTTTGGGGAGCTAAGCAAATACCTCGCAATGAAAGAGTCATGGTAAGGAGATCCTTTTTCTAATCACCTAACTCTTGCATAACAAAATCGATGAAACTTCGTACCTTTGCCGACATATGTTTCCTGCTGGGGTAGACCATATAGACGCCTATTGGAGGTTTAGGCCAATCTGAGAAAAGCTCGACTAATGTTCCTGTTTCAAGTTCATCTTTTAACGCAAAGCGCGGCACACGAAATATACCCTGGTCAGCTACCGCCAGGGCTATTTCTAATGTGGAATTATTTGTAAGCACCTGGCTTTTAACGTGCACCTGAATTGAGTCGCCATTATGATCTTGAAATAGCCAAATATTGGGTTGTTTCAAATTACTATAACAGATTATTTTATGCTGCGATAATTCGTATGGGTGCTTTGGCACACCATGTTTAGCCAGGTAACCCGGAGAAGCTAATACCAGGGCTTCGGATTGCGTAATTCTTCGGCTAATTAAACTGGAGTCTTCGAGGTGCTGCGTGGCTCGAATGACCACATCAAATCCATCAGATATAAGATCGACCTTTCTGTCATTGAGCTCTAACTCAAGTTGAATTTTTTGGTACTTTTCGGTAAATCGACTTAGTACCGGGCTGAGATTAGATAAACCATAAGAGATAGGGCTGCTGATTCGAAGTCGCCCCTGGGGTTCTCCCTGATTGCCGGTAATGGCATTCTCTGCCTGATCTGCATCTTCAATTATTTGTTGGCACAACTGAAAATAAAGTTTACCTTCCGGCGTCAAACTCAACGACCGGGTCGTTCTATGCAACAGACGAACGCCCAAACGAGCTTCCAGCTTATTTACCTCTTTACTGATGTAAGAGGTAGAATGCCCGCTAACATCCGCAGCCAGAGTAAAACTGCCCGATTTCACAACATGAACAAAAATGACTATTCCATCAAATAATTTATTTTTAATCGCCATAACGTCGCCTTTTAAACCAATACTTGCCATGATTACAAGTCATTTGGAAATAATCAATCCACAATTAGATAATTAATTAAAAAATAAGATTGGTTTAAAGTGTATATACCCACTGAGACAATGATAGGAAATAATTATGAAGGTACTCGCATTCGCAGCATCAAACAGTAAGAATTCTATGAATAAGCAGTTAGCCAACTATGCAGCAAAACAAATTGCAGGTGCACAAGTAGAGCTTCTGGATATAAATGACTATGAAATGCCACTGTATAGTGAAGATCGTGAAAAAGAAGTAGGTCAACCGGATCTTGCGAAGGCTTTTTATCAAAAGCTTGGAGAAGCGGATGCTATCGTTATATCTTTTGCAGAACACAATGGTTCCTATACTGCTGCCTACAAAAACCTTTTTGATTGGACATCCCGCATCAATATGCAAGTGTTCCAAAACAAACCCGTTATTATGTTAGCAACTTCACCTGGCCCAAGCGGAGCAGGAACAGTATTGGCAGCAGCACAAGGCTCGGCGCCTTATTTTGCAGCAGATGTGAAGGGGGCAATTTCAGTACCCAGCTTTTACGATAACTTTGATGTGGAGAGTGGCCAATTAACCAATAAAGAATTGGCCGATAATATACTAAGTGCAATTTCTCAGCTGTAACCCTTGAAAATACCTGACAAGTTATACTAGTGAACGTTATAGAGAAAGTTCTCTGTGGCGCTCTGGATCAACAAAGTGAAGGTACCGGTTCTGCGATTGCTATTATACAATCTTTAGGCATGATTTGCGGATCGATTGGCATGGTAGTGGTTTCAGTAAAGCCCGAATCTCTGATTGAAAACTTATACCCATGATACTTCAAGATGCAAAGTCAGCAAGGCAAATTATGCCGAGATGCCAGGCATAAAATTGAAGTATAGTTATTCTACATAGAAATTTTATAACAAAGCAGGTTGGTGCAATTAACCTTGCCCTACGGGGCGCTAGCTCGAAAACCAGTGCTGCGTTGCACCAATCGAAAAGGGAATAACCATTACCTCATGTTGCATCTTGCTCTGGTCTCCGAGCTCGTGCCTGACAAAGCATTTTGAAGTAACATGGGTATAAAGTTAACTTCAGATAATAAAAAGCCGAGTGTGAAAACTCGGCTTTTGTCTTTATGGTCAACAGGCTATAAACAATTAATTATGCTTTGGCCGCTGTTTCTATTGTACTTGCCGTTGACTCTTTAGCTTCTACCGCACGGCATGCCGCCGCGGTAAAGATCACATCTGTAGAGCTGTTTAATGCTGTTTCAGCTGAATCCTGTACAACACCAATAATAAAGCCTATTGCGACAACCTGCATGGCAACTTCATTTGGCAGACCAAATAAACCACAAGCCAGTGGGATTAATAATAATGAACCACCGGCAACGCCTGATGCTCCGCAGGCAGAAACTGCCGCGACGACACTTAATAAAATGGCTGTGGCAATATCAAACTCAATACCCAGCGTATTGACTGCTGCCAGGGTTAATACGGTAATGGTTATAGCCGCACCTGCCATATTGATCGTCGCACCAAGTGGAATTGAAACGGAATAGGTGTCTTCGTGAAGATCCAGTTTATTACACAGCTCCATATTTACCGGAATGTTTGCTGCTGAACTGCGCGTGAAGAATGCTGTCACACCAGATTCTCTTAAACATTTGAAAATTAAAGGGTATGGGTTTGTTTTGGTTTTCACGAAAACAATCACCGGGTTAACTACTAAGGCGATTAATATCATACAACCCAGTAACACGGCTAATAGATGGCTATAACCCTGCAGTGCATCAAAACCAGTGGTGGCAATGGTACCTGAGACTAAACCAAAAATACCAAAGGGTGCCAGACGAATTACCAGGTGCACAATGTTAGTGACTGCTTTAGATATATCATGCAGTGCATCTTTTGTGCTTTGCTTGCCACGCTGTAAAGCGAAGCCTAAACCAGCTGCCCAGGCTAAAATACCGATAAAATTACCGCTACGCAGCGCATTAAATGGGTTATCAACAATTTTAAATAACAGGGTATTTAATACTTCCAGTATTCCTTCAGGCGGCGTCGCCTGAATATCTGTTGCAGTTAAGATCAAAGTCGTCGGAAAAAGGTAACTTACAATAACTGCAGTAGATGCGGCCAACAGCGTGCCCAGCAAGTAAAGGTTAATAATAGGTTTAAGGTTGGTATGAGTACCTTTTTGTTGATTAGCTATCGATGATGCCACTAAAACAAATACTAAAATAGGGGCTACAGCTTTTAAAGCACTTACGAACAGATCGCCTAAAAAGGAGACTGATAAAGCGGTCGCAGGTGAAACACTTGCAAGTACCAAACCGGCAATAATACCGATCGCTATTTGTAATACTAAACTGCCATTTAAATAACGTTGTAAAAGAGTGGGGCTGGGGTTCATATATAAAACCTGTTTTTAATTTATGGGATTTATAACAAATAAATCCACTGAGTTTTTAACTAAGCGAAGATTACCTGTAAAAGTAATCGGCGCGTATTATAGAGTGGTTAGTTTAATACGTCGTGAGTTTTGTCATAAAAAATAACATTTTTACGAAAAAAATGGACTTTCTTTGATCATGATATAACTGTATCGATTTTGTAGACAGAGAGCTGCCCGATATAAAATTAAGAGTAGCTCCACAAAAAATTGCAATAGCTTAAGGCAACGCCCGAGTTTTAAAGTTTGCTATGATTGGTATACTCTGGTGATTGGGTTATGATGCTCTTTTCTTTAAAACATTCCGCATGAGTAGATAAATGTCAGCTTCCAACTTCGTGTTACCTAATATTGATCCTGTTGCATTCAGCATCGGCCCCCTTGATATCCGCTGGTACGGTTTAATGTATCTTATCGGTTTTGTGTTTGCCTTCTGGATGGCAAATCGTCAATGTGATAAATCCAATGGTTTATGGACACGTGAACAGGCCAGTGACCTGTTATTTTATGGCTTTATGGGGGTTATTTTAGGCGGTCGCGTCGGCTATGTACTTTTTTATCAATTCCCGCTATTTTTAGACAACCCGCTTTACCTGTTTAGAATATGGGAAGGGGGGATGTCATTCCACGGTGGCGTGCTGGGGGTTGTTACTGCGATTATTGTTTATGCGAAAAAGAACCAGCGTGCAATTTTAGCTGTAGGAGACTTTGTCGTACCGCTTTTACCGGTTGGACTCGGTGCAGGACGTATCGGTAACTTTATTAATTCTGAATTATGGGGCCGAGTAACAGACTCTCCCTTTGGTATTATCTTCCCCAATGCCGGCCCACTGCCTCGCCATCCGTCGCAACTTTACGAGTTTGCCCTCGAAGGTGTGGTGCTGTTTATTATCCTTATTCTTTTTATTCGTAAAAAACGTCCTGCCGGATCAGTCGCCGGATTATTTTTATTAGCGTACGGGGTGTTCCGCTTTATTATTGAATTTGCCCGCGAGCCGGATGCGCACTTGGGATTATTAAGCTTCGGGTTAAGCATGGGGCAGCTATTATCATTACCCATGATCATTATCGGCAGTTTATTAATAATTTATGCCTATCGTAATCAGGAGAGAGAAACGCAGCTAGCTCAAGCTGTTAATGAGAAACATGGCAAGGCAAAGAAAAACCAAAGCAAAAAACACGCGGCTAAAAAATCATAAGCAGCGTTTGGGCAGATAAAAAATAGCACCGCTTGAATATGCAGGAACGGTATAATCAGGCGGCTTAGCTGTCGGCAAGGGGCGAGGGAGCGGCCTTGTTGAGATACAGTTAAAAGGGACTAATAAGCAGATCAATATATTATGGAGCAATCAATGATTAAGCAGCAAAGCGTACTCTACTGCCCTGTATGTGGAAATAAATCACTTCTGACCATCTCATCACAACAGTTTCGTTGTGAACAATGCCAGTTTACTTTTTTTCAGAATACCGCTGCGGCGGTGATGGTGGCACTCTGTTACCAGGATGAGTTACTGGTGGCGACCAGAGCATGTGATCCGGGAAAGGGGATGTGGGATTTACCCGGTGGTTTTGTCGATCCGGATGAAAGTCTTGAACAAGCAGTGGTAAGGGAATTAGAGGAAGAATTAAGTATTCACATTTCCGGTGCAAAGTACGTCCTCTCCCTCAGTAATACCTATTGCTATAAAAAAGTGGAATATAAAACCTGTGATGCCTTTTTTGTTGTTGAACTGCAGCAAAAGCCGAAGTTAACTGCACGGGACGATGTGGCTTCTGCTACATGGGTGAAACTATCAGATCTTGATATCGAGCGTTTTGCATTTGAGTCAACGAAAAAAGCAGTGTTAAGCTTATGCCAATCTAAAGGTTTTTTTCCGGAACAATAACAGGGGATTGCATATGACGTCTAATGCATCGAATAGCTTAGCGCGTTATATCCCGTCATAGGGAAGGTTATCTTGTTGCAACGCCTTACGATTAGCCGACTAAATCAAAATTAGCGTAAGGGGCTGCTTTGTAGGCAGCCCAGCTATATGGCGCTCTTGGCAACTATACCGAGAACGGGTACTTGATAGGCTCATGGTGCTGATAACCTTCTATCTCGAAATCATCTAAGGTTACCCAGGTTTCAAGATCTTCAAGGGTCTTGATGTTTGGGTTTATTATCAATTTTGGCGCAGCGAAAGGCTCACGTTTTAACTGCACATCCTTCATCAGTTGCAGCTGATCTTCGTAGATATGCGCATTGACGATTTTATGGTAAGCCTGCCCGGGTTTTTTTCCGGTGATCTGCGCCATGATAGCGAGCAGGAAGTAAACCTGTACCATGTTGAAGTTGAGCCCCAGCGGGACATCACAGCTTCTTTGTGTGCTGTTTAAATATAGAGTGTCACCCAGTAAAGAAAAATGGTGACTATACATGCAGGGGCGTAAACATCCCATATGGAAGGCGCCCGGATGGTAGAAAGTAAAGATCTCACCGCGATCATCAATGCCATTGGAAAGATCGTCAACAATCTTGCGCAGCAAATCAACACTGCCGCCATCTGGTTTGGGAAAATTCCGAGCTACCTTTCCATATATAAAACCACAGTCATCGGTCCCTTTGCGGTGTGGATTTGCAAGCCAGCTGGCATTTTCGTTGGCGTTGGCATCCCAGGTCTTGGTGCCAAGCTTTCTAAAGTCTGCTGCATTATCATAACCGCGAAGATAGCCAATAATTTCGGCAATGGCTGATTTATAAAAACTCTTTCGGGTAGTAACCAGCGGGAATTCACCAGCAGCCACATCGTAGGTAAGATCGGCGTTGATAACCGTTAAGCATTTTTTCCCTGTGCGGGTATTGTCTACCCAAACACCTTCATTGACTATTCTTTGGCACAGATCGAGATATTGTTTCATTGTTTTAAGTTGATTACCTGTTTAATTTGATATTGCTTAATGCTAGCAGAATTGCCGTTTTTCTTCTTCTCTTTCTTTTTATTTTGCTTAATCACTGAGCAGTAACCTTTCTCTCAAGAGGAAGAGTTAACTTAACGAAAAAAAAAAGCCAATCGTTCAGATTGGCTTTTGATTGTCTGGCGTTAACTGCAGAGTTTAGCGCATGGTAACAAACTCTTCAGCGCTGGTCGGATGAATAGCGATACAGCTGTCAAAATCGGCTTTAGTGGCTCCCATCTTCATTGCCACACCAAATCCCTGCAAAATTTCATCAGAAGCAAAGCCGATACAATGTAAGCCAACCACTTTCTGATCTTTACCGGCGCAAACTAATTTCATCCGCGTCGGCTGGCGTAAGGTTGTCAGGGCAGTATACATGCTGGTGAATTGCGAGGTATAAACCGTCAGGTTGCTTTTACCATATTTCTCTTCCGCTTCAAGCTCGGTTAAGCCTATGGTACCGATTGGCGGGTGGCTAAAGACAACGGTCGGCACCAAGGTTGCGTCAAGATGCGCATCCATCTGGCCGTTAAATAAACGCTCGGATAACTGTCGCCCGGCCTTGACTGCAACCGGGGTTAACTGGATTTCACCGGTATTGTCACCCACCGCATAAATGCCCTGAGCGCTGGTATTCTGGTATTTATCAACTTTGATAAACTGATGCTCGTTAAGTACAACGTCGGTATTTTCTAAACCGATATTGGCATTGGCAGGGTTACGCCCAATTGCCCAAATCAAGCAATCAACGGTTAAGGATTTTTCATTTTCCAAATACAGAGTCAGGCTGCCATCATCATTTTTCTGTACGGACTTCGGCACTGAATGGGTATGCAGTTGCGGACCCTCCTCCTGCATCACTTCAACCAGCGTTGACGAGAGCATGGTATCGAATTCACGCAGAAAAGTATGGCGACGGCAAAGCAGATGGGTTTCGCTGCCCAATGCGTTAAAAACGCCCGCTATTTCAACAGCGATATAACCCGCGCCGACAACCGCAACACGTTGTGGTTGTTCCTCAAGCGCAAAGAAGCCATCGGAGGTGATACCGTACTCTGCACCCTCTATCGCCGGTACGGTAGGGGCGCCGCCCGTGGCAATGGTAATATGCGGAGCCGAGTAGGTTTTACCGTTAACTTCAACGGTATGGCTGTCGACAAATTTAGCAAAGCCGTTGATAACGGTGACATTATTATTACCGAGCACGCGTTCATATGACTGGTGGATCCGGTCTATATAAGCATCACGACTGGCTACTAATTTTTCCCAGCTGAACTTTTTCAGCGGCGCGTCAAATCCGTAATCGGGTGCATAACGTAGGGCATCGGCAATTTGTCCTGCATACCACATCGCTTTTTTAGGCACGCAACCGACATTCACGCAGGTGCCGCCAAGTTCTTTTGCTTCGATAATCGCTACTTTTTGGCCATACATGGATGCGCGGTTGGCGGATGCGATACCGCCGCTGCCGCCGCCAATACAGATATAGTCAAAATCGAATTTATTGTCGCTCATGGATACTCCTAAATATATTTTTTATGCTGTAACTTCCTGATAAGCCCAAGCTAACCAGGGTAACAAGGCTTGTAAATCGCTTTTTTCTACCGTACTGCCGCACCAGATACGCAACCCGCTTGGTGCATCTTTATAAGCGCCAATATCATAAGCAACCTGCTGCTCGGCTAATAAGTTAATAAAAGTTTTGATTTGCGCATCGCTTAATTCAACCGACAGGCAGACGCTGGTATTTGAGCGAATCTGCTCATTCTCTGCCAGAAAGTTAATCCAGCTGTTATCAGCGACAAAAGCTTCTAAAACAGATAAGTTATCCAGAGACTTAGTGATGCTTGCCTGCACGCCACCTATCTGTTTTATCCAATTAAGGGCATCCTGATAGTCTGCCACACAAAGCATAGAAGGGGTGTTGATGGTTGCACCGGTGAAAATGCCTTCAATTAGTTTACCGCCTGCAGTTAAGCGGAATATTTTCGGTAGTGGCCAGCTTGGCGTATAACTCTCTAAGCGCTCCACTGCGCGCGGACTTAAAATAATAATGCCGTGTCCGCCTTCACCGCCGAGTACTTTCTGCCAGCTGAATGTGGTGACGTCCAATTTCTCCCAGGGCATCTCCATCGCAAAGACAGCGGAAGTAGCATCACAAATGGTTAAACCCTGGCGCTGGTCAGAGATAAAATCGCCGTTTTTAACTTTTACGCCAGAGGTTGTACCATTCCAGGTAAAAACCACATCGTTTTCCGGGTTCACCTGCGATAAATCAGGTAACTGCCCGTAATCGGCACTGATTTTATTGACCTTCTCCAGTTTCAGCTGCTTGATAATATCGCCATACCAGCCCTGGCCGAATGACTCCCAGTAACAGACATCCACTGCACGCGGCCCAAGCATTGACCATAAAATCATCTCCATCGCACCCGTATCCGATGCCGGCACGATCCCAACCCGATAGCCTTCAGGTAAACCCAGGATCTCCGCAGTATCGGTAATAACCTTGTGCAGCGCATCTTTACCTAATTTAGAGCGGTGTGATCGCCCTAATGTGGAAAGATCCAGTTGAGTAATATCGTAACCGGGGCGTTTTGCGCATGGGCCGGACGAAAAATTAGGAATAGCAGGTTTGCTAGTGGGTTGCGGGGTGATCATATGCTCGATATCCTTAATAAAATGCCAACGGTAGTGAATCTCTAAAAATACACCAGAGAGCCGTCACTGGCTACGTGTAGTTGCATATAAAAGTAAAATTTCCGGTTACAAGCCAATTTTTACTGCAACTGTTTGTTTTGTCGTCAGACAAACAGTTTGATGAGATAAAGTGCTTTACTTTAAAAATAGCTTAGGTATTATTCGACTCGTCTGCAGGGGTGTAGTTCCAACGGCAGAACGACGGATTCCAAATCCGTATGTTGGGAGTTCGAATCTCTCCACCCCTGCCAAACATTATATAAAGCCTCGACAATCGTCGGGGCTTTATTGTTTCTAGAGGTATCAAAAGGTTAGGGTCAATAAACCTTAGCTTATAAAGCCAAAATCCCTCTATTTTATGCCTTACAAATATCTTCTTCCTGTCCATATCCTGATCTTCACATGTAGATTCCGTGCCGAAGTAGATCCCAGTAAATCCAACACAATCCTGTCATTAGAAAATTCTACTTCAATATAGCCATGCGTCTAAATCCGCTAATTTCCAGTATTGTTAGTGTCTTTATGTGAAGTTATCTGGGGGGATTGTGACGCGAGGGCTTAATGTTGGGGTTTATAGCTGTTAATTTAATGCCGAATTAAGGTGAAAAACTTTGGCTGTCCCAACTTACAGTTGTTCACAATAAAGAGAAGTCAATGCCGCAGCAATAATATCAAATAATCATTCTTATATTTCAAAAGAACGATTTTTCACTCAATTCAATCAATTAGTTATTAATCATGGAATAAATTGTTGAATATCAACTAAATATAAATTACTGTGGTTTTTTATCTTAAATAAATAGGCTGGAAATGAAAAAATCTACAGCCTCGTTAAATATCAACGTAGTACTCCATGTTTAAGGTGTTTATGAAAAAGTATAACTTGCTAATTTCTATAATGATTATCTTAAGTGGTTGCTCAAGCATGTCAGCAATAGAAAAAGAAAGTGAAAGCGAATCTCATTTTAAAGATGCAGTCTATGAAGGGAAAGATTTTTATATTTCAGATGATGAAATATCTGGTGATAGGTATCGAATTTTTCATCAAGCATCAACCGGATTTAGTGGAACTTCAGGAATTAGAAAAAGTGCAATACAGAGAGCAAACGAATTTTGTCGTAAAATAGATCGTAACCAAAGGATGCTTACAGTTTCTGAACATACTGCATCACCACCTTATATATTGGGTAACTTTCCAAGAATAGAAATTATATTTGTATGTATGCACAAATCTAATACTGAGACAGCATCAATAATTACTGATAAATATGACTACCTTACAAAAATCAAAGAACTATTGGATAAAGGTGTGCTAACTCAAGATGAGTTTGAAGTTGAAAAGAAAAAAATATTAGCCGAAAAGTGATATTTACCAAGCCATATTAAAGGACCAAAACAGCAGGCGATCTGGCGTCACTCGTATTTTAGCACACAATTTTTAGCATCTTAATTGGGCGCTGGTGCTTCAAGTGAAGCTTGATGTATCTTACAGGAGGGTGAATGCTCTAACACGTTAGGGTGCGGAAACTTTTAATATTAGTGGAATGACGGCATTTATTTTTAATAATAAAGACAAGATTGAATTTTCTAAAATAAACCAAGGACGGATAATGAAGATAATTAAAAATGTATTGTTGTTAGCGGGGATATTTGCAATGGCGGGTTGTTCTACTCATCTTAAGGCAACAATGTCACCAGGCAGATCGTTGAATGATGGTTTAGATAATGTTTATGTTCAACATTTTTCTCCCGATAAAAGAAACTTAAACTACATAATCGCGGATAAATTAACTCAGCTTGGTTATCCTGCTAATCCTTTGGATTCAAATGATATTCCAGATAATGCAAACATTATTATTACTTATGTTGATAATTGGCAATGGGATATAACCAATTATTTAATTAAAATAAAAATTGATTTCCGAGATGCCGAAAGTAAACAATTGGTAATTACAGGGGAGTCATTTAGAACATCTCTTGCACGAAAAACACCTGAATTTATGATTCAAGAAGCCCTTGAAAAAATGCTTCAAGAAGCTGGGTTGCCCTATAACCATATCAATTAATCAAAAACACACATAGTAAGTTAATACACTTAACTGTTTGCGGCTGTCACGGTTTTGAAAAACAATCAAAATAGTGCCAGAGATAAACTTAAAGTGAGTAAGTGGGGGATTGCTATTTACAATTGTTATAAAGTAATTTTTCAAGTGGGAACGCTAACTTAAAGAAGGGAAATAGAATGAAAAAAAGTAAATTTATCAGCGTGCTAAGTGTTGCATGTATATTGTCAGCCTGTTCAGCTCAAACATCCTTTCAGTCTATAAATGAAGAAGTGGAATTGAAAGTAAATAAGAATGAACCTATCACTATTATTGAGAATACTTCTCAAACTTATTCCACAACCAGTTTTGGGCAGTATGTCTTTAAAGCGACCTCTGATGATAAAGAACCAATATATGGTTTGATACCATTAAAATTTAATGGTGGATACCTTGCTGCAGATATCATGTTTTTTGCACCTGCAATGTTTTTTAACTTGCGAGAAGTATACCCATACTATCAATTTGATGTTGACGCAGGTGTGGTCCGATACAAAAAGAAAGAGGAAGATAGTTGGGTTACATACACCCCAACAAAAGCTGAAGCTGAACGCGCTAAAAAATATTTTAGCAACTAAATTTAACAAGACGTTAAACTGGGTGCATATCGATTGTCTTTGTTTTACAAAAGAAAAAATTGTAAAAAAGTACCAATCTACGCGGCAGTTAACGAGGTGTTGAGGGTGTAGAATAACTCGTTTTCATAACCCCATGAAATTTATACTGTTTAACTATATATTTTAAAGATAATTATTTTCATAGAAATAGTGTTTATTCTGAAAACAGATAAATTCTACAGCCACGTCAGCTATGCACTCCGATAAACTACATATTTAAAGGAAAGAAAATGAAACCACAACAAAAAATATCCACCTCTGCCTTGCGTACCATGATTTTTCCTATCATTCTTCTGGTGCTAATGTCAGGGTGTGCCGGGCCAAGAATTGCCGAAGATTTATTGATTAAGGTGGATGTGTTAGATGCCCCGCTGGTTGATAACGGGTATATCATCAGCTCTGAAATCAATCCTAAAATCAATAACTATGAAAGAATTGATAACTCTGTTAAGGAATCGTTGGTCATTGCATTAAAAAAAGCTAATATTTTTAGTAATATTTTATCGGTTCACCCTTACACAATTAACATAAATGTTGAAGTTGCCAGTCAAGTGGTTATGAGCTTCGGCAATTTTGAAGGTAAGTTACAGGTCAAATACACCGTTTACGATGAAAATAAAAACAAAATGTTAGAGAAAACAATATATACAGAAGCTGGAAGCGATGAATGGTTTTTTTCAGGAGCAAAAAGGCATTCAAGGGCGCGAGCTGTAAATATTGCCAAAAACGTTCTCGAATTTACTGACTATCTAAAAAAAGAGCCTCTATATTAGTTAGCTAAGTTATAAGCAAGGGCAAAATACGGCGAATCAGTAGATTTTGTCCCTGAACTGCCATAATACCGGTTAGACGAACTTCCAAAAGGCCTCCAATTAACGACACAATGCGGTAACGCGGTCAAAGTAATTGCTGATATTGATGAGCCAGTTGTTATCGAGAAAATACTCTGTTAGTTAAATGAAAAAAGACTGCAGCAGCGCCAGACTTGTTGCCAAAATATAGGTCGCCGCCTCAACTCTTAGGCTTTTTCCAAGCTATTCCCAAAAATGATTCTAAACGGAGGTTCTAATTTGAATACAAGCAGTGGCCATTTATACTGACCACTTAATTTTCTACCTAAAAAATTAATTTTTAAGAAGCATTATATGCCAAATAGCTGTTTTTAATTATTGATATGTTCTAAGTTTTATGAGGGAAGTATATTTTAATTGTGTATTGGTAAGAGTGGTGACTGATACTCTGTTGTGTTCACTTTAACTTGAGGAAATACTAGTGAAAAAATATTTATTGTTGATAGTTATGTTGTTTCATACTGGATACTCATTTGCGAGAGACGATGTCAAGGACTATTCCGTTAAAGAATCTATGTCTAATGCCAAAGTGTCATCTGCGATAGGGGAGGGAGTGAGATTTTACTTTGGTAATCAGGCGCATGGAAAAGTGTTGAAATCATTTGGAGAATTTCAATCCAACAAGAAAACCAATGCCTTTGGTAAATCTGACAAAGAAGCTTGCCAATGGGCTTTCGCATCCGCTATGAAGTCGCTTAAACAAAGGGCTAAAAAAGAGGGGGGAAATGCAGTTGTAAATATAAAATCAAATTACAAAGACAATCTCACCTCCAGCAATACTAGTTTCAAGTGCGGTGCGGGAGCCGTAATGGCAGGAGTTACCTTGGTAGGAGATGTGGTCAAAATATTAGAGTGACAGGGGATAACGAATAAGGCTAGTGCGTGATTGCAACGCGAACCGCGATATTGTCCTATTTTTGTGCTCAACGGCAAGCAGTAGATACGTTTTATTGGTTATTTAAAAGATCTTCGAACTTGTCCGCTGTAATCACAGTATGCGAAAAGACTTGTATATAAAGCGGGAAGATAGGTTCAGTGTATAATCAATCTGTTAATAAAAATTTAATAATAAATTGAATATCAACAAATTACAAACCATTAGTTAACGTGCTTTTATTTAAAACAAACAGTCTAAAAATGAAAAATTCTGCAGCCTAATTAGAATTTAGCTCAGTAATTCAGAACACAAGGAGTGTAAGTGATGAAAGTTATATTTTTAGTGGCAATATTGAGTGTTTTTATGTTGGGCTGTGCAAGCAAGCCTGTTTTGAATGTTGAAGGTATTTATGTGCCGAGTAATATGGACGGGACTAATCAATCTAGAGGAACCGTTCAAAAAGCAATATTAACTGCTGCCGCAAAACGCGGTTGGAGTCCAAGGCTTGTGCAGCCTGGGTTAATTGAAGCAAGTATTTCAGTAAGGACGCACAGTGCAACTGTTGAGATTCCTTTTAGTGAAGGTGCTTATAGTATTAATTACAAAAAGAGCGAAAATTTGGATTATAACGGTAGCAGTATCCACAGGAACTACAATAATTGGGTGATTAAGCTTTCTCGGTCAATTCAGAGTGAGCTTGGCGTTAATTCTCAGAAATATTAATTACCCATAAAGGTTGCGACACAGAACCCTTTATATAGTTGCCACAGTTTTGCGGGTAACACTAATTTTCATTAACTATCTATTACGTTTAAACCTCTAGAACACCATAAAGCAGCTAAAGGTAACTGTCCATAAAAGTGCTGAAAATGAACTCCGAAACTTGAGTAATTAAGTGCAAACAATCGGCGTTTTTCATTTCAAGGTAGTTGTCGTCTGGGGTATTAGGCTGCTTTTTTTCTTCTCCGGATTTTACTCCACATCGCCAACTAGCCCCAGTTGCGAATACCCTTTGACCAGCGGTTCGGGTTATTTTCTTACTTTTTAGCATATAGTTCATGCCGTTCAACCTTTATCCATTTAGATGAAAAACACCGTCATTCATGGCGGTGATGAAAATCATTGATGCGAAGGATTAACGTTACTTAGGTCTATTTTGTTGCTCGATATAAGTCGTCAGGGCATCTAGCGCAGCACCGCCAGATGATCCGGCAAAGTAACTGGGAGACCATAA
>NZ_JBFGZY010000013.1:0-37082 GCF_041586535.1 Psychromonas sp.
CCCTTCGGGCAGCGCTTGTTGGCTCTTTCTACTGCGTTATCGCCTGTTTATGTAGAATAACTACACTACGCAGGCTCTGCCTTGTATAAAGAACCAACAAACTGCTGCAAAAACAATCTCGAAAGATCAACAGACCCTAGAACTTCTTAATCAATAGTTTCCCTGAATTTTTTCCCTTTTTCCCCTTGCTAATACCCTTATTGGAAATGATTGATATTAATTAATATCAATCATTTCCAATCAAACTATCTGTAAAATCGCACATATTTGGCATTTATTTGTTATTTTTTTGATTATCTGCGTAATTTTATTGTCATATGTGCTTTACTTTATATTGACTCATTTTTGTCGCGTGGTGACATTGCTGAGTAAATTAATCTTTGTTGGTTTAACTGCCTGTTAGATAACAAATTTAATGGAAGTTTTGGTGGTTTTTTAGATTAGAAATATGGCAGAAAGTGTGCCTGAACAATTTGTAAAAATGACTAATCAATAATTTTTTGCACATAACTAAAAACTATAAAAAAAGCGAAAGGATCTATTTTGAACACAGGGAGCGTGGATCACGGTGCATTAAAGTGTTGTGATATTTTGTTACAACTTAATGGCATTAAACTAGTGCCGATTGAGTTTGATGTGAGTTATACAAAATTAACTCAATACCTAAAGCAACTTTCAAAGCAATATGGGTTGAGCCTTAAGCAATCGAAAATTAAATGGAACAAGTTGCAAGCTGACAACTTACCTTTAACTTTTGAGACTCTTGATGGTGAGCACATTGTGTTGGCCAAAATGGATGCAGAAAAGGCTCTAATTCAAAAGGTAGATAAAGGCGCACCAGAAATCATCAGTATTGATGAGCTTGAGGCACTTTGGTCAAATCGGGTCATTATTGTTCCAGAAAACAAGCTTAGATTTGATGTTAGCTGGTTTATTCCTGAGTTCGTCCGGTTCAAAGGACTACTGGGGGAAGTATTAATCTTATCCCTATTTTTACAGCTACTTGCGTTGATATTACCGCTATTTTTCCAGGTGGTGATGGATAAAGTCTTAGTACATAACGCACTATCAACATTAGATGTGTTAGTGATTGTTTTATTGGTGGTTGGAGTTTTCGAGTTCGTAACCAAAGGTTTGCGTGAATACCTGTTTGTACATACCACCAATCGTATTGATATCCGCCTTGGTCTGAATCTTTTTACCCATCTTTTCCGTTTGCCTCTCGCATATTTTAAAAGTCGTCAAGTCGGCGTTATTGTTTCTCGTGTCAACGAACTAGATAGTATTAGAACCTTGCTTACGGGGGCGGCATTAACACTGTTGGTTGATGTGAGTTTTGCCTTTGTGTTTATTGCGGTGATGTATTATTTGTCGTCAACACTGACATTAATTGTACTCGCCGTGTTGCCACTATATTTTTTACTAGCATGGTCAACGGCAAGCGCACTTGAAAAAAGAATAGAGCAGCAGTTCCAATGCGGCGCTCAAAATACCGCTTTTTTGACAGAAACCATTCATGGCAGTGAAACAGTAAAAAGTTTGGCGATAGAGCCTTCTTTTCAACGTAGATGGGAAGAGCAAACAGAGCAAGTGGTAAGCGCCAACTTTTCCACTCAAACCTTACAAAATGGCGTTAATCAATGCGTTAATCTGTTGCAACGGGTCACTGGCGTATTGGTTATTTGGTTAGGCGCGAATATGGTGATTAACCTTGAAATGACCATTGGTCAGTTAATTGCCTTTAATATGATGGTGAGCCATATCAACCAACCAATGGCGAAGTTAGTCGAGCTTTGGCAACAGTTTGTGCAAACCCGTGTGGCGGTTGATAAGCTAGGGGATGTGTTAAATCTACCCACTGAAGTGAATGACGGCGACCTTGTTCCAACCGCTAAGCTCCATGGCCAACTAAACTTCTCTCAAGTCAACTTTCGTTACCAACCCGACTTATCGTTAGTATTAGAAAATATTTCTTTATACATTTCAGCAGGTGAAAATATTGGAATTGTTGGGCCTTCTGGCTCAGGAAAAAGTACTTTTACACGTTTAATTCAAAAACTCTATTTAGCTGAATCGGGCACCGTTTTTATTGACGGCATACCGATTAACCAACTCTCTGCTCAATATTTGCGTAGCCAGATTGGTGTTGTTCTACAAGAAAACTACCTTTTCAATCTCAGTGTTCGAGAGAATATCGCCATTAAATACCCAGCATGCCCATTTGCGCAAGTGGTAGAAGCGGCAAAGCTTGCTGGTGCACATGATTTTATTTTAAAGCTATCAATGGGTTACGACACGATATTAGCAGAAGGAGGAAGCTCATTATCGGGCGGACAAAAACAACGTATCGCCATTGCTCGGGCATTATTAGGTTCGCCTTCTATCATCATTTTTGATGAAGCGACTAGCGCTTTAGATGATGAAACACAACAAATTGTGTTGAACAATATGGCGGATATTGCAGCTAAACGGACCGTTATTACAATCGCGCATCGACTATCGACGGTGAAACGATGTGATCGCATTTTATTTCTAGATGCGGGTCATATCGTCGAACAGGGAACACATCAACAACTACTAACCGCTGATGGTCGCTATGCCAATTTATGGCACCTGCAAAGTGAAGTGCGTGAGGAATCTAAAACGTGAAACATTTAAAAACAATATTTAAAGCTTTAGTCGATCAAAAACAAGATGACAAAAGTCCAAAGCGTCAACGTGATGAGTATGAGTTTTTACCTGCGCATTTAGATGTTATTGAGAAACCACCGGCTCCCAAAGCGAGGGTGACTGCATTAATTCTGACGGTTTTTTTAATAGTGGTATTAATTTGGTCTATTTTGGGACGACTAGATATTCATGCCAGTGCACAAGGGCGATTAATGGTGTCGAGTCATTCAAAAATCATTCAACCGTTAGAGCAGGGCGAAGTTGCACATATTAATGTAAAAGATGGCCAACGCGTTAAAAAAGGGGAAGTATTAATTGAGTTTAATGTGGTGGATGTAAATGCAGAAATCGAGCGTTTATCACAGCAAATGTTGCATGCGCAATTAGAGTACGCAAGACTGACTGCTTTATTGACTTCTGAGCCCGAAATTAATTTTATTGCGCCCGCAACAGCCTCACAAATGCAAATTCAAAAGAGTAAAGCGCATCTACAAAGCGAAGTCGCTGAGACACATGCCGCGCTTGAGCAGTTAAAAGCGGAACAGAAAATTAACCTTGCACAAAAAACGGCCAATAGTAAAGATATCGCCTCACTACAAAAATTAAAAAACAATATCCTGTTGCGACTTAAAGCGAACCAAAAATTGGCAGAAAAAAAAGCGATATCGCGAGTTGCGTTATTAGAGCAAGAAAAAGAGTTACTTGAGATTAATCGCACCATCAATGGGCTGTCTGCACAGTTGAGTATTTTGGTCGCGCAAAACAACAGTATCGAAGAGCAGATTGGCAGCTTGTTAGCACAAAAAAAACGCGAGTATTACCAAGAGCTTAATCAGCTTGAAATTAATTTAACGCAAATCCAGCAAGAATTAATTAAGTCACAGGAACGTTTACGCCGCCAAACACTGCGCTCTCCAGTAGATGGCATTGTGCAGCAATTGAGTATTCACACATTAGGTGGTGTGGTTACGCCGGCGCAAGCATTAATGGTCGTGGTGCCTGCACAGGCCTACCTTGAGGCTGAAGTAAGGGTACTGAATAAAGATATCGGTTTTGTACTGGCAGGGCAAGGTGTTGAAATCAAAGTCGATAGCTTTCCGTTTACCAAATACGGCACTATTAATGGTGAAGTGTTATATATCTCACAAGATGCTGTTGAAGATGAACAATTAGGCTTGGTCTTTCCCGCACGAGTAAAATTAGCGCGCAGTGATATATTAGTGGACGATGCTTTAATTGCACTCGGTGCGGGAATGAGTGTGGTCGCCGAGATTAAAACCGGTAATCGTCGTGTGATTGAATATTTGCTTAGCCCGTTGCAGCAATACCAATCTGAAGCACTGCGGGAGCGATAATCATGACCACTGAGAGAATGGTCACCGACCACGGAATCTTAGCTTTAGTGCTGGCTGCTGAGCATTTTGATAAATCAGCGTCTGCGCGTAGTTTAGAACATAAATTGGGTTTAAAAGAAGGTAGAGCGAGTGAATTAGATTTATGTCGCTGCGCTGCTTGGGTTGGCATTAAAACACGTATTGAAACCGTTAAATTAGACCGGTTAGAGCATTTGCCCATGCCCGCACTGACTAAAATAAACGGTGACTATTGTGTGATGCTTGCCAGTGCAGGCGATAAAGTCACACTGCAGCATCCTGTTAGTAAAGAAACCATCACCTTAACTAAAACAGAGTGGAGCCAACGCACAGGGCAACATATTATTTTATTGGCTGAAAACGCGGTGACTACAAAACAGCTCGAATTTGGTTTTTCATGGTTTATCCCTTCACTACTGAAGCATATAAAACAAGCCAAAAGTGTTTTACTGGTATCACTGTTTATTCAGCTCGTGGCCTTGGTAACACCCCTGTTGTTTGAAAATGTCATCGATAACGTATTAGTCAGCCGCAGTTTATCTAGCCTACAGGTACTGGCTATCGCCATGATGGCGCTGGCATTATTTGAACCTATTTTTTCTTATCTGCGTGGTTGGTTATTTTCTAATTTAGCGGGGAAATTAACCGCAGAGCTTAACAGTCGCCTGTATCGTCACCTACTTTCCCTGCCCATGTCTTTCTTTAACCAACGACAAACGGGGCAAATTACCGCCCGAGTGCGCGAGATGGATAAAATAAGGCAGTTTCTATCAGGCTCTGCATTGAGCATGTTGCTCGACCTGCTGTTTATCTTTGTTTTTATCGCCGTTTTATTTGCCTATGCACCTAAACTCACCTGGCTAGTGTTGGGGTCATTATTGCTTTATTTCCTGTTTTGGCTTGCCGTGGGACCGACACTGCGCGCGCGTGTAAATACCCATTTTGAAAGCAGTGCAGATAATAGCGCCTTTTTGAATCAAGCGATAACTGGGGTTGAAACGATTAAAACCAGCGCCGTTGAACCAATTTTTATTAAACAGTGGCAAACCAATTTAGCGATACAACTTAAAGCAGGGTTTAAAGCACGTAGTACCAGCATTTTGGCGCAACAGGGCATTAGCCTGATTCAAAAAATCACCGCTGCATTATTACTTTGGTGGGGCGTGAAATTAGTCTTAACGGGGGACTTAACGGCCGGACAGTTAGTGGCCTTTAATATGTTAGCCGGACAAGTAACGCAACCGATTTTACGTTTAGCGCAAGTGTGGCAAGACTTTCAGCATACACTGATTTCACTCAGTCGTATCGGCGATATTTTATCTGAACCAAGCGAAGCGGGGGCAGAGGGTCTCGCTTCGAATCCAGAGGTACAGGGGGCGATCAGCTTTAAGCGAGTACGTTTTCGTTATCAAAGTGATGCGCCCGAGGTAATAAGCAATCTTAGTTTTGATATTCAGCCCGGTGAGTTTATCGGTATTACCGGAAGCTCTGGCTCGGGTAAAAGTACCGTCACTAAACTACTGCAACGCCTTTACAGCCCTAATACCGGAGAGGTGACTATCGATGGGTTGGATTTAGCGATAGCAGACCCTGTTGAACTGCGAAGAAGTATGAGCATCGTTTTACAGGAGAGTCATCTTTTTTCTGGCACGGTCTCTGACAATATTCGCCAATGCTGCCCACAAGCCAGTGATGAGCAAGTAATCAATGCTGCCAAACTCTCAGGCGCAGACCAATTTATTGAACAGCTTGCGCAAGGTTATAACACACAAATTGGCGAGCGAGGTGGCAGTTTATCGGGTGGGCAGAAACAGCGTTTAGCCCTAGCGCGCGCCTTAATAACCAACCCGAAAATACTGATCTTAGATGAAGCCACCAGTGCCCTGGATTACGACTCAGAAGCTGCCATTATCAGCCGCTTACCGGAAATTACAAAGGGGCGTACGGTGATTAGCATCGCCCATCGTCTCAATACCATCCGCCGTTGCGATCGGATTTTTGTGATAGAAAACGGACAGATAAGCGAGTCGGGTTGTCATCAGGATTTGCTTGAGAGAAAAGAGAAATACGCAAGGTTATGGGCGAGTCAGGTGGGGTAACCACTTTAGCTAAATTGAGTTAACTAATAATAAATAGGGAAAGATTAAATGTTTAAAGAATATGAAAAAATTAAGTATCGAGATCCAATATGCTCATCTGTTAATAACAAATACCAATTCTTTACTTTAGGAGGAATTATGTTATGTGGTTGTTAATTATTGGAATGTATTCGGCTTTTGTCTTTGTTGTTATCGGTTTATTTAAATTTTTGAGCCGGCTATTTACAAATAAGGCAATAAAAAACGCTGTTATTTTATTAGGAGTATTGACCGCAATTAGCCCGATTTTATTTTTGTATATCAGAGATTCTATTATTGCCAAACAGCTGAGTGAATATTGTGACAATAATGAAGGGATCGTGGTTGTTGCGGATATTGGCGAACAATTGGTTGAATTTAATTCCAAGACGGATACAGGGCAAAGCCGAGATCTTTGGAGGACTTTACTGAGTCACCCAGAAAAAAGTTTAATAATAAATGTTACACACAGTAAGTTAACTAAAAAAACCGGGCGTTATATTTTTACCGCTATGCCGATTAACTCACCCGAATGTGTTGATTATGATAACTATATTGAAAATCAATGGCCAAAATCGAAGGTGGGGATTAAAAAAGAGTTTGCTGAATTCTCAGACTTCTGTATTGGCATTTCTGAGTACGACTCTACAGATAATGTTATTCAGCTTGAATATAAAACCGAGTCTTTTCCGATTAGCAAAAATCCTTTTTATTCTTTTAGAGAAGAAAAAGCATCACTTGTTGATAAAATCAGTGGGAGGGAATTTGCTTTTTCGAAAAAAATTTACGTGCATAGATACTTTAGATTGTTTGAATATGGCTCCTTATTTGATTTCTCCACTTCATGTTCAGGCAGAAATTCACATTCTAAATATTTATTACTATCAGAACTTTATAAGTAAAAGGATTTTATTATGACATATATAACAACCAATGATGTAGAAAATGTCAGTGATTATGCTTTGTTAGCAAATGCAGTTTATAAAGATTCGGTAGTAAATGGTTCATCATTTACTACCGAATCTTTAACTGTAGATGAACCTTCATCGGATGGAACTAAGCGAAGTTATTTTTCTGCTGAGTTGGCCGAAGAGTTAGGTGGAAAATACACATATGTTGACTCAATGAATGACCCATTTTCTGATTTTCAAGCTATTTTGTTACAAGAAGATGGAACTAATAAATTTGTAATTGCTATTAGAGGGACAGAGCCTTCACTTCTTGACGCTATTGCTGACGCTCAAATAAATACAGAGGGAGTTGCTTTTGACCAAGTTGTATCGATGAAACTATTTATCGATAGAATTAAGGAAGATTTACCTGAAAATGCAGTGCTTGATGTCACTGGACATTCTTTAGGGGGGCATTTAGCAACCATTTTAATGGGCATGGAGCCAGAGTTAATCAATGAAATTTACACGTGGAATGGTGTCGGCGTTATAGATACTCCACTCGGTGCATTAAATAGACTTTTAGAAGATCTGGAGAATACCTTCGGTGAAGGGGATAAATCCGATGCGGCTCAATATATTGTCGATAATTATGCGCAAATCATATCTGATTTACAATCAAGTACGACACAAAATCGCATCACCAACTATGTTGTTGGTGGCGATGTGGTTAGTGAAATCGGTACGAATTACAGCAGTAGTGGTGAAACTTTTATCTATACAGAAACAGAGAATGAAGGTCCTGACGATTCTCATTCGATCAATTCAATTACTGATGCATTGCTCCTGCAGGAGTTAATTGCAAACATCGATGCTTCTATTGTTTATACCGATATGGTTTCGATCATTAAAGCTGCGTCTAACCAGTTAGAGGGAAGCCTAGAAAGTACACTTAAAACAATATCAGCTCTGTTTGGTACAACTTATTCTGGTGGGATTGTTATTGATGACAATACAGATGACAGATATGAGTATCAAGCTGCTATCTTAGAGCTACAAGTACCAATTAATTCATTTACAGGATTGAAAATAGTCGATGTCGCTAGTTTAGTCAGCGCAGCTGAATTAGATACAACCGATGGCTACGCCTACCGTTATGCGCTTACCACCCTGAGTACTTTTGCTATTACTGGTGATGAAAATTTATACGACACCCATAATGAAAATGGGAAACTAGATGCTGAAAACTTCTCCGAAAACTATCTCAATGATCGAGCAGAGCTACTAGCATACATCATAGAACGCAACCTCAATGACAGTCCCGATTATTACGCGTTTGAATCAGATGAAAATCGATTATATCGCGATTTAAAAACAGACACGACGCTTGTTACTTACAATGCAGATGGTTATCAATCTGATGATACAGCAGCAAGGACGACATTTGGTACTGGTACTGAAGGTGCTGATACTACACTACTTGATGGTGGTGCTAAAGATGATCACCTATACGGTGCCGGCGGCAATGACATCATTCATGGCAATGCGGGGGATGACATAATCGAAGGCAACGCCGACCACGACACTTTGTATGGCGAAGCAGGTCAAGACTACCTTTATGGTGGTAAAGGCAATGACCACCTTCATGGTGGGGCAGACCTTGATTTTCTTTTTGGTGGTAAAGGTGACGATACCTATTATTTCAACACGGGTGATGGCCAAGACTTAGTGATGGATTATGCCGGTAACAACAAATTGATGATTAATGGTGATCCAATTACTAATATCACCCAAGTTGCGAATGATTTCAGTATTTATGAAGACGAAAATAAAAACCGATATGTGTTAACTGAGGGGACTCTTGTTATTAGCTTACTCAGCGGTGAGGCACTGACCATAGATGACTTTGACAAAACTACCAATAACTTCGGACTGACTCTAAATGATGCTATAGCAGAAGAGCTCCCTAACAATTCTGGCGATGAATATATCGTTGGTGATGGTACTTATATTGATAGCAATGGTGATGAACAAGTCCTTGATAATTTATATGAAGAGCGCAATGCCGATGCAGAGCAGGCCTTTGTTAATGATAAATCGATTATTTACGACCAAGCATTAGCAGAAGAAATGAACTTAGGAACAATGCATCTTTTCTCTGGTGGTAACCTCGGAGATCAATTAACAGGTGGCGATTTTACTGATCAACTTCACGGTTATGGAGGTGATGATTACCTATCTGGAGGTGGGGCAGTTGATTTTTTAGTAGGTAATCTTGGAGATGACAAGCTATTAGGTGGTGAAGGGGGGGACTTTTTAGCTGGAAACGAGCTTTGGATATATGATGAAAATGGTCTAATTAGAAGTAACTATGTTGCAGAAGATGTTTCAAGTCGTGATTATCTCGATGGGGGCAACGGAAACGATATGATCAATGGAGATGAAGGTGACGATATTATATTGGGTGGTGCTGGTGATGATGAAATAGGGGGGGGTGCTGGCGCCGATAGTATTGAAGGCGGGGCTGATAACGATATTATATACGGTGATAGTAGATGGCAAGTATTTTATGTAGAGGGCACTACGTACGCCGCCTATAGAGATTATATGAATGCCGCTGATGGTTTGGTTAATTATAATGATGTAATAAATGGTGGAGCTGGTGACGATCATATATTGGGTGAAATAGGTGATGACCTGATTTATGGTGGAGTCGGTTCGGATTGGATCATGGGAGATCGAAATTGGTTAGATAACATTTATATTTTCGATGGAGTCATTAATCCAGATTACATTTCGCTTGATGCTACATTACATGGTGATGACATTATATACGGTGGCGATGGAGACGATCTCTTATCTGGAAACGCTGGTAATGATGTTATTTATGGTGGAAATGACGATGATGGAATTTGGGGAGATGAGACGAATCTTCCTGGTGAATACCACGGCAACGATACTTTATCCGGAGGCACCGGAGAAGATTATATTGTTGGAGGCGGAGGCGATGACACTATTGATGGTGGTGCCGAAAATGACGATATACGAGGAGATAATATAGAACTTGCAGGGGAATATCACGGCAACGATATTTTATTGGGTGGTGAAGGTAATGACCAACTCATTGGTGGTGGTGGAGAGGATGTCATCGATGGTGGCACTGATAATGATATTATATGGGGGGATGATCCAAGACTTGATGGTAAATACCACGGCAACGATAATATATTGGGAGGCGCTGGTGATGATCAGCTTATCGGAGGCGGTGGTGATGACATTATTGATGGCGGTGCCGATAATGACCTGATATTAGGTGATGCAGATACTCTTGGTGGCGCATATCATGGTAATGATACCTTGTCTGGTGGTGCTGGTAATGATGAAATCCGTGGCGGTGGTGGAGATGATGTTATAAACGGTAGCTTCGGTGATGACCTGATTTGGGGAGATAGAACTGCTCTTGATAGTACCTATCATGGCAAAGATACTCTCTCTGGTGGCGCCGGTGAAGACCAAATCATAGCTGGCAGTGGCGATGACATTATTAATGGTGGTACAGATAATGACAGTCTGTACGGTGAAGCTGGTAATGATACTTATATTTATTCGCTCGGTGACGGGAATGACTATATAGAAGATACTGAAGGGGATAATACCTTAACACTTGATTTTAATTTGTCAGATATTTCATCATATAGAAAATATGAGACGTATGGCGTAATTCATATAAGCAATGGCGAAAGTATAAGGTTTTCTTTAGCATCTATATCAACCTTTAATATTATTTTTTCAGATGGCTCTCCTCTAGCAATTAATGATTTAGACCAAATATCCTATCTGAGTGAAAGTTTTACAGAAATTACTACGGGTGCTGGAAATGATTCTGTATCAGGTAGTGTCTCGGACGATACCATTATCACAGGTAGTGGCGATGACACTTTGCGCGGCTATGCGGGTAACGATAACTTATCGGGAGGTACAGGAGAAGACTACATTGTAGGTGGTGAAGGTGGAGATGTTATTTCTGGCGATGCCGATAATGACAAAATCTGGGGCGATAGTTCAAGTGTAGATGGCGCCTCTCACGGCAGCGATAACTTATCTGGTGGCACGGGTGATGACTACATTGTAGGAGGTGGTGCTGATGACACTATTGATGGTGGCGCCGACAATGACAAGATATGGGGCGATAGTTCCAGTATTGATGATGCCTACCACGGTAACGATAACATCTTAGGTGGCGCTGGTAATGACGAAATCTACGGAGGCGGTGGAGATGATGTAATTGATGGTGGTGCCGACAATGACAAGATATGGGGCGATAGTTCAAATGTTGATGGTGCCTACCATGGAAAAGATACCTTATCTGGTGGCACAGGGGAAGACTACATTGTAGGAGGCGGTGCTGATGATGTTATTACTGGTGGGGCCGATAATGATCAAATATGGGGTGATAGTTCAAGTCTTGATAGTGTCTATCACGGCAACGATAACTTATCGGGTGGCGCCGGTGATGACATTATCCAAGGACAAGGTGGCGATGATGTTATTGATGGTGGTGCAGGCGATGATTTGCTCAGTGGTGGAGCTGGAAATGACCAAATAAATGGCGGTCTTGGTTTTAATCTAATTGGTATTGATGATAATGATGGTCATGACATTATAAATGTAACTGCTGGTGGCTCTGACAGTATTTTGTTTGGTGAAGGGGTAACAGAAGATCGTTTAACGTTTAGCCAAGAGGGTGATGATCTGTTAATTAAAATTGATGAAGGCAGTTCACAAAGTGTTGTGGTTGTTGATCACTTTAAAGCGACTGAATTTGCTTTGAATTATGTTCAATTTAGCGGTGGCTCAATGATCTTGGCCTCAACAATTAATGACATCATTTCTGGCGATTCATCAGGGGGTGATTTTGATTCGGTTGTTGAAGGTGATGACCTCGATAACAGTTTGCAGGGGGATAATAACGATAACTTAATTAAAGGTCATGGTGGTAACGATACTCTGGACGGCGGGAATGGTAACGATACGCTTCAAGGTGGCGCGGGCACTGACTATTTAGAGGGCGGCACTGGTGACGACATATTAAGTGGAGGAAGTGGTTCCAATGATTCACTTAGTGGTGATGAAGGTAATGATATTTATCTATTTAGCGCTGGAGATGGGCATACTACTATCTTAAATAATGACACAAGTACAGGTTACGATGTCTTGCGCTTTGATGACAGTGTCGTTGTGTCTGATGTCACGGCGATACGCTATTTTGATTATTTATTACTAACCTTGGCGAGTACCGGTGAGTTTATTACGGTAGACGACCACTTCACCAACAGCAGTTATGCACTTAATGCGGTTGAGTTTGCTGATGGAACCGTGTGGGATGAAAATAAACTTAAAACGTTAGTGCTAGACCCGACCGAAGGCGATGACTACATCATAGGTTACGAAAGCGATGATCTGCTTAATGGTTTAGGTGGAGATGATTACCTGAGAGGCGGAGATGGGGACGATACACTGCAAGGTGGGGCGGGTAGTGATGAGATATTCGGTGATGATGGTAATGACATCTTGAGCGCAGGCAGTGGTGATGGTGATTTTCTGGTGGGGGGGGATGGTAATGATATTTATCTGTTTAGCACCAGCGAGGGCGATACCACTATCGAAAATGTTAGTTACGATACAGATTACGATGTTTTGCATTTTGATGACAGTGTCGTTGTATCTGATGTCATTGCGACACGCTCAATAGATCATTTACTACTGACTTTAGCAAGTACCGGTAAAGTTATTACGGTGCGGAACCACTTTTCCAGTAGCAATCATGCGCTTAATGCGGTTGAGTTTGCAGATGGAACCGTGTGGAATGAAGATAAGTTAAAAATGCAAGCACTAGTACCGACCGAAGGCGATGACTACATTATAGGTTACGAAAGCGATGACCTGCTTAATGGTTTAGGCGGAGATGATTACCTGCAAGGCGGAGATGGAAACGATACGATACAAGGTGGCGCGGGTAGTGACTATTTATCCGGCGGTTCTGGTAACGACATCTTAAGCGGAGGCAGTGGTGGAGATGATTCTCTGAGAGGGGAGGATGGTAATGATATTTACCTGTTTAGCGCCGGTGAGGGTAATACCAATATATGGAATAATGACAACTTGGGTGAAGATAGTCATGATGTTTTGCGTTTTGATGACAGTGTGCTTGCGTCAGATGTTACCAGGTTACGCTCAGGAAATGATTTATTACTGACTTTGACGAGTACGGGTGAAGTTATTACCGTGCTATCCCATTTTGAATCTAGCAGTTATGCGCTTAATGCGGTTGAGTTTGCTGATGGAACTAAATGGGATACAGTCCTGTTTAATATAGAGCAGGTAGCTACTGAAGGTGATGATACCATTTACGGCGATGCAAGCGATGATGTGATTAATGGTTTAGGTGGTAACGATAGGCTATTTGGTTCTGAAGGTGACGATATTATTTCCGGTGATGCGGGTGACGATAGATTATCCGGAGATGCAGGTAATGATTCACTTCAAGGTGGTGAGGGTATTGATTACATAGCTGGTGGAAATGGCAACGATATACTTTCTGGAGATGCGGGTGATGACAGTATATATGGTAGCTACGGCAACGATATACTACAAGGTGGTTCTGGTAATGATGTTTTAGAAGGTGGTAACGGTGACGATATCTTAAGTGGTGGCACTGGAAGCGATCTATTTGGTAAAAGTGATATCCTTTCAGGTAATGAGGGTAATGATATTTATCTGTTCAGTGCTGGGGATGGGGATACCATGATAAATAATTTTGATGGTTCTGATCGTGCAGGTGCTACTTATGATGTATTACGCTTTGATAGCAGTGTGCTCGCTTCTGATGTCACTGTGAGTAAAGGCAGTAGATCTGGATTCCCATATTTATATACACATGATAACTTGATGCTGACAGTAGAAAGCACGGGTGAAGTTATTACCGCTATATACCACTTTTATGCCAGTAGCTATATGCTTGATGCGATTGAATTTGCTGATGGTACTGTGTGGGATATTGCGACTATCGCAGCTAAGGCAGCGGGCGTGGAAATTATTAATAAGAGCATCGTTGAAGACGGTAAATTAATTATTTCTTTTGCTGAAATACTGGCCAATGCGACTGGCGAAAACTTAACCATTGATTCGGTAAGTAATGCGCTGAATGGTGTGGTTACTATTAATCAACTAACCAGTGAGGTTGAATTTACACCAGATGCTGATTTCAACGGTACGGCTAGTTTTGACTATCTGCTTAGCGATGGTGAAAAAACGATTCCATTCTTTGTAGCTATTGCTGTTACCCCTGAAAATCATACGCCTGTGGTTACACCGGATCTGTTTGATGCAGTCGAAGATCAACCTTTGGTAATGACATTTGCATCATTACTCGTTAATGACAGCGATATCGATGCAGACACGTTTAATATTGTCTCAGTGGCGGATGCCGTTAATGGTGATGTCAGTATCGATCTTGTCGCTGAAACTATTACCTTTACACCAGACAGTGATTTCAACGGTGTGGCGAGCTTTAACTACAGCGTCAGTGATGGCACTGAAACGGTGACAGCAGGTGTTACCTTAAATGTCGCGGCGGTAAATGATGTGCCGGTGGTTAATCCGGATCTGTTTGCTGCAGTCGAAGATCAACCTGTGGTCATGACATTTGCATCATTACTCGCTAATGACAGCGATATCGATGCGGATCTGTTTAATATCGTCTCAGTGGCGGATGCCGTTAATGGTGATGTCACTATCGATCTTGTCGCTGAAACCATTACTTTTACACCCGACAGTGATTTCAACGGTGTGGCGAGCTTTAACTACAGCGTCAGTGATGGCATAGATACCGTGATCGCAGGCGTTACTTTGAATGTCTCGGCGGTAAATGATGCGCCGGTGGTTAATCCGGATCTGTTTGCTGCAGTCGAAGATCAACCTTTGGTCATGACATTTGCATCATTACTCGCTAATGACAGCGATATCGATGCGGATCTGTTTAATATCGTCTCAGTGGCGGATGCCGTTAATGGTGATGTCACTATTGATATGGTCGCTGAAACTATTACCTTTACACCAGACAGTGATTTCAGCGGGGTCGCCAGCTTTAATTACAGTGTCAGTGATGGCATAGAGACCGTGATCGCAGGCGTTACTTTGAATGTCTCGGCGGTAAATGATGCGCCGGTGGTTAATGTGGGGCTCTTTGAACTAAGTTTGGATGCAGATGCGCCGTTGCATTTCGTTATCCCAGATGATGCTTTTAGTGATGTAGATGGCGATCAACTTAAATACACCGCGCTCCTGAGTGATGGTTCTCCTTTGCCGGATTGGTTAACATTTGATGGAAAAATTTTCTCTGGTGTACCGTCGGATGGTGATGCAGGTGTTTATGATCTTAGTGTTGTCGCTAACGATGGAGAAAAGTCGGTGAATGCTAACTTTAAACTTACCGTGGATGATAACGGTGGGTTAGATTCTGTGTTTGAAGGTGATGGTCTAGATAACACACTGCTGGGGGATAATAACGCTAACTTAATCAAAGGTTATGGTGGTAACGATACCCTGAGAAGCAATGGTGGCAATGACACGTTGCAAGGTGGTGGTGGTAACGATCTGCTTTATGGCGGATCTAATAATGATATCCTGAATGGCGGTAAAGGTGTTGATTTATTAATTGGTGGTTCTGGTGATGATAACCTTTCAGGAGGAAATGACGACGATACTCTCAAGGGGGGATCTGGAGATGACAAACTTAAAGGGGGAGGAGGTGAAGATCTGTTGTTTGGTGGTGCTGGTGATGATGCATTATTTGGTAACGCTGGGAATGATCGTCTCAAGGCAGGAGTTGGTAATGACATACTGAAAGGCAACCGGGGTAATGATTATCTAGTTGGAGGTAAGGGTAACGATCGCTATAAATTTTCCATCGGTGATGGTCAGGATACGATTAATAACTTCTCTAACATTGCCGATGAAACGGATCAGTTAATACTGGGAACGGGCATTGTTAAAGATGATTTGTGGTTCACCCGTAGCGGTGAAGATCTGGTTATCGACTTATCGGGTTCAGTCGATCAAGTTACAGTTGATAACTGGTTTGTTAGTGATGCGCATCAGGTGGATGAAATTCACGTTAGTGATGCGGTGCTATTAAGCTCTAATGTCGATGCGTTGATTTCAGCTATGTCAGGATTTGATAACCCGGCAGTCGGTAATATGGATATACCACAGCAAGTAAAAGATGAGATAGCACCGGTAATTGTAGCTGCTTGGCAGTTGAGTTAGTTTTTATTATTTTAATAACTTAAGTTTTGGGGTTCATTTTCAGCACTTTTATGAGAGTGTAAATCAAACTGTGTAAATGCCAGTTAGATATGGGGAGCTAATTGCTCCTCAAATTCGATTATAAAGCGATTCAAAACAGGTTGTTATGGATAGTTATCCTCTACCAGTGCCTCTTGGCGTAAAGTAAAGCTATCCATTTGCATGACTTCAGTAAAATAATTCATAACTATTTGATTTATTTTTGCCATGATAGTCGTTTTATCCTCGCCACTTAATTCTACTACATCACTTAATGCTCCTGAGATTAATACGTTGAATAGGCCCCATTACTTGCTTGCTAAATTCAGGCTGCACATACTTTCTCCGCCTCCGTTGCGTACATCACTTATGCGTTATGCACCAGATTCATGCGTGGCAAAGAGTAACAAGCAAAATCTGAATCCCGAAACTTGAGTTAGATAACCACAAAGCCTTGCGCTTCGAGCATTTTTATTAAAGAGATTAACGGTAATCCGATTAAGCTGTTCGGATCTTTGCCTTCAAGGCTTTCAAACAGCGCAATACCGTAACCTTCACTTTTGAAACTGCCGGCACAATTAAACGGCTGCTCTTTATTGAGGTAATTCTCAATCATCGCATCGCTTAACGCTCTAAATTGTACAGAAAAGGGTTCAACCAAAGACTGTACATTCCCTGTTTTACTATTAACTAATGCCAAACCTGTGTAGAAAGTTATTTTTTTACCACTGGCGGCTTTTAACTGCTCAAAAGCATTGGCGAAATTACCCGGTTTACCAAGAATTTTTCCGTCATTAACACAGACCTGATCAGAGCCTATTAGCAACGCATTATCATAAGCAGGAGCGAGGGCTTGTGCTTTAGCGATTGCCAGCCGTTCAACCAGTTGAACGGCTGTTTCGCCAGCGAGCGGTGTTTCATCAACGTTGGGCTTACCTGTCACAAACTGTAAATGTAGTTTTTCCAATAGTTGTTTTCTAAAAGGGGAGGTGGACGCTAAAACAAGCTGTTGAGGCATAATAAACTCTGTGGTTATTGAATAATAAGTTTATTTTATGGTTTGAAAAATAATAAAGCGATAATTTACTAAAAATTATTTTATTGCCGATGACCATAGCTACTTTTATAAGCGAAGAAATTTAAGAAAAAAAACGCTTTTTCTTTGACTATCCGGATAGCAATCTATATTATTCGCCGCCATGCAAAACGTTAAATTGCCGATTAACGTTGATCCTGTTCGTGCTGCGCAAAAGCAATTGGAATTAGATGCGATAATTCCAAAACAGCTTTTGAACAGATTAGCAGAATCAACAATCAGTGTTCAGTCTGATATCAAGACTGTTTTCTCGTTTGATATTGATAAGCAGAAGCTGAGAATATTTCATGGGAAAGCCAGTGTTGCAGTAGAGCTTATTTGTCAACGGTGCAATGAGCCTATGATTTATCAGTGCGAAGCTGAATTTACATACTGTCCTGTTCATAACCAGGAACAGGAAAATAATTTACCCGACGCCTATGAAGCCATTTATTATGATGAAAATGGTGAGGTGAATCTTCATCAGATTGTAGAAGACGAACTTATAGTGACGCTTCCGCAAATTGCAAAACACGCAATTGAAGATTGCCAGCAAAGTGAGTTTGAACTTACTTTCGGTGAGATTGATGATGAAGAAGAACAGCGTCCCAACCCATTTGATGCTCTAGCAATTTTAAAGCACAAGTAACTAGCAGGAATTTTTACCATGGCTGTACAAAAAAGTCGTAAAACTCGTTCAAAACGCGGCATGCGTCGTTCACATGATGCACTAAGCGCTCCAGCACAGCTTTCTGTTGATGCAACTTCTGGTGAAACTCACCGTCGTCATCACGTTACTGCTGATGGATTCTATAAAGGCAAAAAAGTAATCGATCTGTAAGCAATTACATTGTGTAAACTGACGATTGCAATTGATGCAATGGGGGGCGATCTCGGCCCCCATATTCCCGTTTTAGCCGCTTCAAAATCACTCCAATCATACCCTGATTTAACTATCATCATTGTGGGCAACCGCAGTCAGATACTTCCTTTATTAAAAAAATACCATTTGTTAGATCATCCGCGCTTGTCTTTTATTCATGCTGATAATGTTATTGCTATGGACGTGAATCCTGTTTATGCACTGCGCCATACCTCAGATTCATCTATGCATATCGCCCTTAATCTGGTCGCAAAGGGGAAGGCAGACGCCTGCGTAAGTGCCGGTAATACCGGTGCTTTGATGTTATTAGCCAAGCAGGCATTAAAAACACTGCCCGGCATCTCCCGCCCGGCACTCATCTCATCATTGCCGAATATGCGCTTAGGGCATACCTATATGCTTGATTTAGGTGCCAATTTACAATGCGATAGCCACACGTTATTTAATTTTGCTATTATGGGCAGCGTGCTCTGTGAAAAGGTCGACCAGATTGATTCACCCGGTGTTTCTATATTAAATGTCGGTAAAGAAGAGAATAAAGGCAATGACGTGATCCAGCGTGCAGCTGAATTATTAAAACAAACTAAACATATCAATTATATCGGGTTTACCGAAGCCAATGAGTTATTTACCTGTCAGTCGAATATTATCGTTACAGATGGTTTTAGTGGTAATATTGCGCTGAAAAGCTGTGAAGGTATGGGACGTGTATTCAGTGAACAGTTGGATAAAGCGATCAATTCAAGTTTATACAGCAAATTACTTGGTAAATTATTAAGACCTGTATTAAAAAAGCAATTAAAACATTTGCATCCGGATATGTATAATGGCGCAAGTTTAATTGGATTACGCGGTATTGTTGTAAAAAGTCATGGCAGTGCAAATGAAACTGCATTTACCTACGCCATCGAGCATGCCATCAAAGAGATTCAATGGCAGATTCCTGCAAGTATTTCGAAAAAGTTAGAAACTGTATTATCAGAGCGAGATTGTTTATTACATGAATAGCAAAATTATAGGTACTGGTAGTTATCTACCAACCGCAGTGCGTACGAACGATGATTTGGAAAAAATGGTCGATACAAGTGATGAGTGGATAACAGCACGTACAGGTATCAAAGAACGCCGCATTGCCAGCGAACAAGACACAATTGCTCATATGGGCACTCAAGCGGGGCTGAAAGCGCTGCAGGCCGCAAATTTATCAGCGCAGGACTTGGATCTTATTATTGTTGCTACAACCAGTAATCATAATGCATTTCCTTCTGCTGCCTGTGAAGTACAAAATTTATTAGGTATTTATGATATACCTGCCTTTGATATTTCCGCTGCCTGTGCCGGTTTTACCTATGCATTAAGCGTTGCCGATAACTTTATTAAAACCGGCAGTGCAAAAAATGTGCTGGTGATCGGTGCGGATAGCCTGGCCGGCACTTGTGATCCAACGGATCGTTCCACTATTATTTTATTTGGTGACGGTGCCGGAGCTGCAGTATTAAGCGCCACTGAAGATCAAGGTATTTTGTCAACCCACATTAATGCCGATGGCCGTTTTGGGGAATTGTTAAAATTACCTAATACTATCCGCGGTAATGAGTCTTCAGCTCATGATGCTTACATGTCTATGGCTGGTAATGAAGTGTTTAAGGTTGCGGTGACTAAGTTGAGTCAATTGGTTGTTGATACTCTTAATGCTAATAATATTGAAAAAGACAAATTAGACTGGTTGGTACCTCATCAGGCCAATAAAAGAATTATTAGTGCGACAGCAAAAAAACTGGGCATGTCATTGGATCAGGTTATTTTAACCCTTGAGAAACATGGTAATACTTCTGCCGCATCTGTACCGCTAGCCCTGGATGAAGGAGTACGCTCCGGAAGAATCAAATCCGGCCAGTTGGTCTTGCTAGAAGCATTCGGCGGTGGATTTACCTGGGGCTCTGCTCTGGTACGTATGTAATACCAATTCTACTAATTATCTACTCATTTATGCTGGTTTAAATGAATGCTAGCTAGACTAAAACTACGTTTTAGTCTTTGTTATTGATTTTGTAATTAGAAAAACTAGTTACTGCAATCAATGCCTTGCTTTCATCCATTTTTCCTGCGCCTAAATAGGTCATCTAATTAATAGAATTGGTACGAACCAATAAAGATTAATAATTATCAGGAAATATAAAATATGACAAACTTTACATTTGCTTTCCCCGGCCAAGGCTCTCAAAGTGTCGGCATGCTGGCGGAGCTTGCACAGTCTTATCCGGTGGTGCTGGAAACCTTTCAACAGGCAAGTGACGTACTGGGTTACGATCTTTGGCAGCTTGTCCAGCAGGGACCTGCAGAAACATTAAACCAGACAGATAAAACGCAACCTGCTTTATTAACAGCTTCGGTAGCGCTTTGGCGGATCTGGGCCGAAAACAATGGTCCGAAACCTGCGGTTATTGCCGGGCATAGTCTGGGTGAGTACTCAGCACTGGTCTGCGCTGGCGTGATTGCCTTTAAAGATGCGGTTAAATTAGTAGAGTTACGCGGACAGCTGATGCAGCAGGCCGTTCCTGCAGGCACCGGTGCTATGTCTGCCATTATCGGTTTGGACAACGATAAAATTGCTGAGTGCTGCTTACAGGCCGCAGAGGGACAAGTTGTCTCTCCGGTTAACTTTAACTCTCCGGGACAGGTTGTTATTGCCGGTAATAAAGAAGCCGTTGAGCGTGCCGGTCTGTTATTAAAAGAAGCTGGCGCAAAACGTGTTCTGCCTTTACCGGTAAGTGTACCTTCACATTGTGCATTGATGAAACCTGCTGCTGAAAAACTGGCCGTTGCATTACAATCTATTACTTTTAACACGCCTGAAATTGCGGTGATTAATAACGTTGATGTGGTTGCCGAAACGGACGCTGAAAAAATTAAAGATGCCCTTGTCCGTCAACTATTCTGCCCGGTACGCTGGACTGAAATTGTGGAAAAAATGGCTGCTGACGGTATCACATTACAAGTTGAGGCCGGTCCCGGTAAAGTATTAAGCGGTTTAGTCCGTCGTATTGATAAAGCTTTCACGGCACAGGCAATTAATGATAACGCGACACTGGAAAGTGCATTAAGCGCAGTTAAAGGAGAATAATAATGAGCATGCAGGATAAAATAGTATTAGTAACCGGCGCCAGTCGTGGTATCGGCCGTGCAATAGCAGAGCATTTTGTTGCATTAGGCGCAACTGTTCTGGGCACCGCAACCAGTGAAAATGGTGCCAATGCGATCAGTGCTTACCTCGGTGATGCAGGAAAAGGTTTTGTACTGAATGTGACCGATAACGATTCAATCTCTTCACTTTTTGATGACATTAAAAAACAATACGGCGCAGTGGACGTCTTAGTTAATAATGCCGGTATTACCCGTGATAATTTATTAATGCGCATGAAAGATGATGAATGGAATGACATTATCGAAACCAACCTGACGCCGATTTTTAAAATGAGTAAAGCCGCATTGCGTCCGATGATGAAAAAACGTCAGGGCCGTATTATTAATGTCGGTTCCGTTGTCGGCACTATGGGTAACGCGGGTCAGGCAAATTATGCTGCTGCTAAAGCGGGCGTGATTGGTTTTACTAAATCATTGGCGCGTGAGGTTGCCAGCCGCGGTATTACTGTTAATACCGTTGCACCTGGTTTTATTGAAACAGATATGACTAAAGCACTGACCGATGAACAGCGTGCTTCGACCCTGTCAGCAGTGCCAGCCGGTCGTCTTGGCGATCCGAAAGAGATTGCTGCAACTGTTGCATTTTTAGCCTCTGAAGGCGCTGCTTATATTAACGGTGAAACGATTCATGTCAATGGCGGCATGTATATGGTCTGATTTTGACCATAAATTTAGATATAAAGTTAAAAAACAATGGGAATTTAATTAAATATTGATTAATATCCTAAAAAATAAATTTGAACTAGTGATACACTATTTTTAATTAATTAAACGTAATAGCATAAACTATTACTAATAACGCATTTGCGTAATACACAAAGGAAATAAAATATGAGCAATATCGAAGAACGCGTAAGAAACATCATCGTTGAACAACTTGGTGTTCAACTAGACGAAGTTAAAAACGAAGCTTCTTTCGTTGACGATCTAGGTGCAGATTCTTTAGATACCGTTGAGCTTGTAATGGCTCTTGAAGAAGAGTTCGATACGGAAATCCCTGATGAAGAAGCTGAGAAAATTACAACTGTTCAATCGGCTATCGATTACGTTGTTAACAACAGCTAATTATTATTTCTAAATAATAAAACATTCCAAAAGGCGGTCAGAAGACCGCCTTTTGTATTTATTAGAGTCTATTAAGACAATTGTACTAACTAAATCAGCACCTGAATTTACGAATTTTTGGATGAGTATTTATTTAGTCTAATTTATAGGTATTAGGAGAAGTTGTAATGTCAAAGCGAAGAGTCGTTATTACCGGTTTGGGAATGATCACCCCGGTAGGCAACACGGTTGAGCAGTCTTGGGAAAATGTTAAATCAGGTCAAAGTGGAATTTCAAATATTGAGCATTTTGATACCGAGCTGTTTTCCACAAAGTTTGCAGGTTTGATTAAAGATTTTAATGTTGAAGAATACATGCCGCGTAAAGAGGCACGTAAAATGGATCTGTTTATTCAATATGGTGTTGCGGCTGCTGAGCAGGCATTTCAGGATTCAGGTATTGTTGTCACAGAAGAAAATGCAGAGCGCATTGGTGTTTCTATCGGTTCCGGTATTGGCGGCTTAGGCTTAATTGAACAAAACAAAGACAGTTTTACTAAAAGTGGCCCGCGTAAAATAAGTCCGTTTTTTGTACCTTCAACTATCATCAATATGATTTCGGGACATGTATCAATTAATAAAGGTCTGAAAGGCCCTAATATTGCCGTGACAACTGCATGTACAACGGGTACCCACAGTATTGGCCTGGGCGCGCGTATGATCCAGTACGGAGAAGCTGATATCATGTTGGTTGGCGGGGCAGAAAAAGCGTCAACAGAACTGGGTATGGGCGGTTTCGGTGCAGCACGTGCTTTATCAACCCGCAATGATTCTCCGCAAACGGCAAGCCGTCCCTGGGATAAAGATCGTGATGGTTTTGTGCTTGGCGATGGTGCCGGGGTGTTGGTTTTAGAAGAGTATGAACATGCCAAAGCACGTGGCGCGAAAATTTATGCTGAATTTGTTGGTTTTGGTATGAGTGGCGATGCTTACCACATGACGTCACCACCTGCTGATGGTGCCGGTGCGGCCGCGTCGATGAAAAATGCCATTAAAGATGCAAAAATTGAAGCTAAAGAAATTCAGTATATTAATGCGCACGGCACCTCTACACCAGCCGGTGATATAGCTGAAACTCAGGCGGTGAAAACTATTTGGGGAGATGCAGCTAAAGATGTGATGATGAGTTCAACAAAATCGATGACCGGGCATTTATTAGGGGCTGCGGGCGCGATTGAAGCTATCTTCAGCGTCCTGGCATTAAAAGATCAGGTTGCTCCGCCAACCATTAATCTGGAAAACCCGAGTGAAGGCTGTGATTTAGATTATGTAACGGATGGTCAGGCCCGTCCTGCTGACCTTGAGTATGTATTGTCAAACTCATTTGGTTTCGGTGGTACAAATGGTTCGTTGATCTTTAAACGTATCTAGTCTGCTCAAATCAAGTTAAAATAACAACCCGATTTTAAGATCGGGTTTTTTTTAGCTTATACCTGTCTAAAATCAACCTTGTTCTCATTCATTTTTACGGCACAATATTGGATCATTTACTTACTCGAATTGGTATTACAAAACTGAATTTATGTTAATAAACGGAATCGAATCGACAACCATTGCGGCAGATGACCGGGGCCTGGCCTACGGGGACGGCCTGTTTTCGACCATAAAAGTTGAGCATGGTGTTGCACAGTTGTGGGATTATCACCTGCAGAGACTGCAATCAGGTGCACAGAAGCTTTTTTTTCCTGAGGTTGACTGGTCAACCCTTTCTGATGAGCTGCATTGTCTGGCAAAGAGTCTTTCCGGACAGCGCTATGCCGTTATTAAAGTTATTTTGACCCGCGGCTCAGGTGGCCGGGGGTATAGTATCCAGGGTTGCCATGCACCGCAGCGTATTTTATCAGTCCATCCCTACCCTGATTTTTATCAACAATGGCAAACCCAGGGGCTGAAAGTGATTCAATGTCAGCAGCAGTTAGCGATTAACAGGCAATTGGCCGGTTTAAAAACCTTAAATCGTTTAGAGCAGGTGTTAATCAAACATGAATTGGAATCACAGCAGGCGCTGGAAGGGGTGGTTTGCGATAATAACGGTTATGTGATTGAAGCCTGCGGCGCAAATATTTTTATCTATATGAATAATCACTGGGTAACACCAAAACTTGATGGCTGTGGTGTGCAGGGGGTTAAACGCCGGCAGATTATGGAGCTATCCGCGCTGGCGGGGCACCCTGTTAGAGAAATGCAGATAACCACCAATGATCTGTTAAACGCTGAGGCCGTTTGTCTGAGCAATGCCCTGATGGGGATTGTGCCGGTCATTGCATACCAGTCGCACTATTATCCAGAATCCGCTTTTGCACATGTAAAAAAGTTACAGACTCTGGTAGATAAAGGAGGTGTGCAGAATGACGACTAAAAAAATTCTTTTTGCCCTGTTTTTTTTAATTATCCTGATGATAGGCAGCATTTTTTGGGTACAGCACAAATTAAACCGTTATCTCAACACACCACGTGTTGAGCAGGCAATGTTATTCACGGTTGATAGCGGCAGTCATTTTTCCCGTTTAGGTCATACCCTGTTAACGGCCGAAATTGTGACTGATCTTACCTGGTGGAAAGCCCTGGGGAAACTACATCCTGAGTTAACCCATATCAAATCAGGTACCTACCAGTTGCAACAGGGTTTTAGCTTAAACGATATTCTAATAACTATTAATAAAGGTGATGAATATCAATTCAGTATTACCTTTGTGGAAGGCAGTACTTTTAACGAGTGGCTGCAGATCTTAAATAACGCCCCATTGATTAAACCACTGCAGGAAAACGAACAGCAAATAGCTGAGCGTCTTGGTAGCCCCCATCAAAAATTGGAAGGTTTATTATTTCCTGAAACCTATCATTACACTGCCGGTATGAGCGCTTATCAGTTGATTGAAAAATCTTATCTGCACCAGCAGCAGGTGGTGGAGAAATTATGGGCAGAGAGGGACAAAGATCTGCCTTTTAAAACCCCCTATGAGGCGCTTATTCTGGCTTCTATCGTTGAGAAAGAGAGTGGCTTATCAGCAGATCGTGACAAAATAGCATCGGTGTTTGTTAACCGTATGCGGATTGGTATGCGCCTGCAAACCGATCCGACTGTTATCTATGGTATGGGAGAGCGTTATGACGGGCGCATTCGCAGTAAAGATCTGCGTGAGGACACCGCTTATAATACCTACCGTATTGACGGCCTGCCGCCGACACCGATTGCCATGCCAAGTGAAGCGGCGTTATACGCAACGCTGCACCCGGCAACAACAAAGTATTTGTACTTCGTGAGTAAAGGAGACGGCACCTCTTATTTCTCCAAGAGTCTTAAAGAGCACAATCAAGCTGTGCGAAAATATATTTTAGGAAAGTAACGACATGTCTTTATTAGCAACGTCAGCTGCAGAAAAATTAGCAGGTAAATTTATTGTTATAGAGGGCCTTGAAGGGGCCGGAAAAAGTACCGCTATCAGTTATATCAAAAAGTGGCTGCTTTTACAGAATATGCCTGCTGAAAACGTTGTCTATACACGTGAACCCGGCGGGACAGTGCTGGCCGAAAAAATGCGTGATATAGTCAAAATGGAGGTTTGCGGCGAAACACTGCAGGACAAATCGGAATTGTTGCTGATGTATGCGGCGCGTGTGCAGTTAGTTGAGCATATTATTAAACCGGCTTTAGCTGCGGGTAAAATCGTGGTTGGGGATCGCCATAATTACTCCTCATTAGCTTATCAAGGCGGTGGCCGTGGAATCGATTTACAGTTAATTGAAGCGATTAAACAGGTTGCGTTGGGCGACTTTAAAGCTGACCTGACACTGTATCTGGATATAGAACCTGAACTGGGTTTAAGCCGTGCCAGAGGACGTGGTGAGCTGGATCGTATTGAGCGTCAGGCGATCGATTTTTTCCACCGCACCCGGGATGTTTTTCATTCATTAGTGGCGCAGGATGACCATGCCGTTTCGATTGATGGCAGCGAATCACCTGAGTTAGTTGAGCAGGCTATTTTTGCTGCTCTGAATAAATGGCTTGCGGGTCTCGCCTGATATGACCTCAGGCGAGAATAAAGTAGCGCTTACTACCCCCTGGTTAGCCCCGCTATTAAAACAGTTAACAGCAACTTACCAGAGAGGGCGTTTTGCTCATGGGTTATTATTTACCGGTTGCGCCGGTGTCGGTAAATTTACGCTTGCCAGGCACCTTGCTAAATATCTTTTGTGCACTAATAAGCAGTCAGAAGCCTGCAATCAGTGCCATTCCTGTTCACTTTTTGCGGCGCAAAATCATCTCGATTTTCATCTTTTACAAAATGAAGAGAATAAAGCGATCGGCATTGAACATGTAAGAAACTTAATCGCCACGCTGAATGAGCGTCCTCATTTGGGGGCGAATAAAGTAGTTATTATTAAAAACGCCAATTTATTGACTGTACCTGCAGCCAATGCTTTGCTTAAAACCCTCGAAGAGCCGCAGGGTAACAGTTATTTAATTTTGCTTTCGCGCACTCACCATCAACTTATGCCGACCCTGTTAAGCCGCATTCAGCATACGCACTTACATACCCCGGCAGATAGCGACTTATTGCCCTGGCTAGCTTTACAGGGATTTGAGGTGCAGGATAAAGGCTTATTACGTCTGTTTCAAAACAGTCCCTTTGCTTTATTAACTCACCTGCAAAGTGTGCAGGATAGCAACGGGCAGGACGAACGGCGAAACTGTGTAGAAGGTTTATTTTATCTGCTTAATAACCCTGAAACCCTATTCACCTTTAGTCAGTTTCTCGCGGAGCAGACAGCGCCGCGCTTGTTATTACTTTTTCATCTTGTGCATGATTTACATAAATTAAAGTTAGCGGATTGCCTGACCGGCAATGCAGATCAGTTAGCAAGTGATGCTGTGTATGCTTTTGCTTATCCGCAACTGCAGATTTGGAAAAATCAGGTAAGCCTGAAAGGGCTGCGTTATTTATCTGCTGAATTATTACAAACCAGGCAATTGTTAATTGAACACAGTGCATTAAAAAAAGAACTTTTGATTAATGCCCTGTTAATCAAAATCAAAAACCAATTTCAGTGATGGTTGCCCGCAGCATCGCTGAACTGCCGATGGCGCAGTCAACTATTTTACCAAGTAGCTAAGGTCAACAGACCCTGGATTAAGGATATAAACATGTTAGTAGATTCACATTGTCATCTGGATCGCTTAGATTATAAAAATAAACATAAAAATTTAGCTGAGGTTGTTAATAAGGCCAAGGCGCAGGGTATAGATCACCTGCTGAGTGTCTGTGTGACCTTAAAAGACTACCCTGCAATGGCTGAACTGATCGCGCCTTTCAAAGAGATATTCAGCTCTTGTGGTGTTCACCCTCTGTATCAGGATGAGGTTGTTGATGAAGCCCTGCTGCTCGAATATGCGCAGCAGGAACAGGTCGTGGCGATCGGTGAGATGGGCTTGGATTTTTTCTACTCACCGGAAAATAAAGCGGCGCAGGAAGCCTCTTTTAGAAGCCAGATTAGAGTCGCAAAAAAGGTTAACAAGCCCCTGATTGTACATACCCGCGATGCCCGCGAAGCGACTCTGGAGATTTTACGCAGTGAAGGTGCTGAACAGGTCGGTGGTGTGCTGCATTGTTTTACTGAATCTTTAGAAATGGCTCAGGCAGCGATGGAGATGGGCTTTTATATTTCGGTATCAGGGATAGTTACCTTCAAAAGTGCCAAAGAGTTACAGGCGGTCATCAAAGAAATTCCGTTAGACAGATTACTAGTGGAAACTGATGCCCCTTATTTAGCGCCCGTGCCGCATCGGGGACAGGAAAACGAGCCGGCTTACACCCGTGATGTCGCTAACTTTGTGGCAAAGTTAAAAGGCGTCAGTCTGGAAGAGTTAGCCGCGGTGACAACAGCTAACTTTTTCAGATTATTTGCACATGCGAATAAATAAACAGACACTTTGTTATTGCGAAATATCGATAACAAGCGCTTGATAAGGGGCAAGTTCAACTTTATCAAGCGACACTGGCTGCCGCGCATAATTATTTAAGATAATCTTATTAATTTCACCTGTGTAGCTTCGGGTTAATGTTTGTTTGCTGAAATTAGCGATCACCAATAATATTTTACCCTCATACAAACGTAAATAAGCGTATACATCAGGATCATCTTTATCGAGCAGCTGATATTGTCCATAAGTGATAAGATCGCCATAGGCAGCTGATTTTCGCAGTGCAATCAGCTGCCGATAATAATGGAAGATGGAATGTTCATTTTCCCTTTCGGCCTGAGCATTCACTTGTGCCTGATTATCGTTAAGCGCCAGCCAGGGGGTACCCGTGCTAAACCCGGCATTGACACTATTATCCCACTGCATCGGCAGACGGGCATGATCCCTTGAAAAGTAGTTAAGAAAATCCAGTGCCTGCTCAGCGCTGCGGCCGCTGGCTAATATTTTCTGATAATGAAACTTAGCCATTAAATCATTAAACTCAGCAATATCAGTGAAAGTTTTATTGGTCATGCCAATCTCTTCACCCTGATAGACATAGGGGGTACCGCTCATCAGGTGGGTTACGGTGCCAAGCATCTTGGCGCTGATAGTGCGGTATTCGTCACTATCACAACCATAGCGGGAAACCGTGCGCGGCTGATCGTGGTTACTCCAGTACAAGCTGTTCCAGCCTTTTTGATAGAGATCTATTTGCCAGCGTGACATGATCTCTTTATATTGGATCAAATCAAAAGGTTTTCTAACGGCATTGTGCTCTTCGCGATCGATACTCACGTGTTCAAATTGGAAAATCATGCTTATTTCGTGGCGATCCGGATGAGAGTAAAAACGGCCATCCAGGGTGGTGGTAAAGGGGGTCTCTCCGACTGTCATAACATCATAATGAGACAGTACTTTTTTATAAATCTCACGGAGATATTGATGGCATAACATGTTGTTCGCCCAGTGCTCCCAACCGGCAACCCCTTCGTCAAAAATAGTCGCATCGGGAAAATCTGAAGGTTTACCAATCATATTGATAACATCCATGCGGAAGCCGCCGATACCTTTTTTCAGCCAGAAGTGTAAAACATCATGAATGGCTGCACGTACCTCAGGGTTTGCCCAGTTTAAATCGGGTTGTTTTTTACTGAAAAGGTGCAGGTAATATTGGTTGCTGTTTTTATCCAGCTCCCAGGCCTTCGGCGTAAAGAAGGATTCCCAGTTATTAGGTTCACTGCCGTCGGCTTTGGGATCTTTCCAGATGTACCAGTCCCGCTTGGGGTTGTCTACGCTGCTTTTCGACTCAATAAACCAGGGGTGTTCATCGGAGGTGTGATTGACCACCAGGTCCATAAGAATTTTAATATCGCGTTTTTTCGCCTCAGCGATTAATGACTCCATGTCGGCCAGTGTGCCGTATTCCGGCGCAATGTCGTAATAATCGGAAATATCATAACCGTTATCATCCATAGGAGACTGGTTAACCGGGCTTAGCCAGATAATATTGGCCCCCAACTGCTTAATATGATCCAGTTTTGCGATGATCCCGTTGATATCTCCTATACCATCTCCCGTGCTGTCATTAAAACTGCGCGGATAAATTTGGTATACCACCGCATTATGCCACCACTTTTTTTTTAATTTTTCCATTTTCCTGTGTCCTGTTTCTTTAACTCATCTGGGGTTAAATAATCATAGGTCAAAACGATCACACTATCATCCATAGTCCATACATTAATAAGTTACTTGTGTGCTCAGTGAGAAAAACAAATGAGCGCAGGATAAAAACTCCGAAAGTTGTCACTAATTGGGATCTCAACTACATTCTTTGTATAGAAACAGGCGCTATAGAGTATTTATCATACAATTTATTTTTGAAAAATATCCTGGGCTGTTGCTACCTGAACGTTTAAAAATTGAGTTAATTTCTTTTTTTAGTTTTAATAAAACGGAGTTAAACGAAGATGAAAAATATTATCCTGAGCAGTGCGATTGCCCTTGCTGTCGCGGCCCCGCAAGCCCTTTCCGCTAATTTGAAATTTGAACCCGGCAAAGACAGCACCTTTAACTGGTCGAGCTATGAACAATTAAAAAAGATCAATTTGAAAGGTGAAGTGCTTACTATTAAAGGTCCGTGGCTGGGATCCGATAAACCGCTTATTGAGAGTGTGATTGCTTATTTTGAAGAGGCAACTGGTGCTAAAGTCGATTACGCGGGTTCAGATTCGTTTGAACAGCAGATTGTGATTGATGTACAGGCGGGCAGTGCGCCTAATATTGCCGTTTTTCCGCAACCCGGACTTGCAGCTGATCTTGCTTCCAAAGGGTTTTTAACACCACTCGGGGACGACATTAAAAATTGGGTAGAAACAAATTATGCAGCCGGTGCTTCCTGGGTGGATCTCGGTACATATGCAGATAAAGCAGGTAAAAAGCAACTATTTGGTTTCTTTTATAAAGTTGATTTGAAATCTTTGGTTTGGTATGTCCCGGAAAACTTTGAAGACTCAGAGTATGAAGTTCCGAACTCCATGGAAGAGTTGAAAGCTCTAACTGAAAAAATGGCTGCTGATGGTGTTACCCCCTGGTGTATTGGCCTGGGAAGTGGTGGGGCAACGGGTTGGCCTGCGACAGACTGGGTTGAAGATATGATGTTAAGAACTCAGTCACCTGAAGATTATGATCGTTGGGTAAGCAATGAGCTTAAGTTTAACGATCCAAAAGTAGTCAAGGCGATTGATGAATTTGGCTGGTTCGCAAAAAATGATAAATACGTTGATGGGGGGGCTCGTGCTGTTGCCACTTCTGATTTTCGTGAAAGCCCGAGAGGATTATTTACCTCCCCCGCTAAATGTTATATGCATCGACAAGCTTCATTTGTCTCAAGTTTCTTCCCGGAAGGGACTAAATTGGGCGTCGATGTAGACTTTTTCTATTTCCCTGCATACCTATCAGAAGATTTAGGCAAACCTGTTTTGGGGGCGGGTACGGTATGGGGAATCACCTCGGATTCAAAAGCCGCACGTGCTTTCATTCATTATTTACAAACGCCAATCGCTCATGAAATATGGATGGCGCAATCCGGATTCTTAACACCTTTTAAAGGCGTTAATAGCGATGCTTATGCCAATGAAACATTAAAAAAACAGGGGCAGATCCTATTGGATGCAACGACTTTCCGCTTTGACGGATCTGATTTAATGCCGGGGAAAATAGGGGCCGGCGCATTCTGGACCGGTATGGTTGATTATACCGGTGGTAAGCCGGCTAAGCAGGTTGCTGACGATATTCAGGCAACCTGGGATGCGTTGAAGTAATGCTCCGTTATAAAGCCGGTATTTTGCCGGCTTATCTTTTCTATAAACGAGGTTGATGTAATGGAACAATTATATTATTCCTTACTGGTGGTGGTACTTGGTGTATCTGCTTGCATCTTCTATTTTATCGCGAGTAACTGGTTGCTGGTTATGATTTTTCCAGTGGGCAGAGGAAGCAATGAGCAAGTCGCCAAAAACATCCGCACTGCAGCGGCTATTCGACCCTGGATTTTTTTAGGACCCGCACTGTTTTTTTTAGGCTTATACCTTGTTTACCCGGTCTTTGATTCTATCGCACTCTCCTTGTATGACCGTAATGGGGAGACCTTTGTCGGCTTGGCAAATTACCAATGGTTATTTCAGGATAATGAATTCCGTCAGTCGTTGTTAAACAATCTGTTGTGGTTATTAATTGTGCCGGCCATGTCGACCTTTTTTGGTTTGATTATTGCTGCGCTAACGGATCGTATCGGTTGGGGAAATATTGCCAAAAGTTTAATTTTTATGCCGATGGCTATCTCATTTATCGGCGCGTCAATTATTTGGAAATTTGTCTATGACTATCGCGCCGAAGGGTCCGATCAAATTGGTGTATTAAATGCCGTTGTCGAATATTTTGGCGGCAGTCCACAAGCTTGGGTAACTGTTCCCTTTTGGAATAATATCTTTTTGATGGTTATTCTGATCTGGATTCAAACCGGATTTGCCATGGTTATTTTGTCTGCAGCACTGCGCGGAATCTCGGAAGAAACGGTGGAAGCCGCCGTTTTAGATGGTGCAAATGGTTTACAGATTTTCTTTAAAATTCTTATTCCGCAAATATGGGGGACCATCGCCGTTGTCTGGACCACTATCACCATTTTGGTGTTAAAAGTCTTTGACATCGTGCTGGCCATGACCAATGGTCAGTGGAGCACTCAGGTGCTTGCGAATATGATGTTTGACTGGATGTTCAGAGGAGGCGGTGATTTTGGCCGCGGGGCTGCGATCGCAGTGATTATTATGTTTGCTGTTTTACCCGTAATGGTTTGGAATATTAAACAGGCGAATACCCAAATGGAGGGCCGTTAACAATGGCGAACAAAACAGCAATGCCTGGGAAGCAGTCCGGGAAGGTTATCTCAGGCCTGAATAAATTACGACGTTCCCCGTTAATCATACTTGTTCATCTTAGCGTTTTATTGTTAGTTATTTTATGGACTTTTCCGACGGCTGGATTATTAATCTCTTCTTTCCGTGATAAAGAGCAGCTTGCTATCAGCGGTTGGTGGACAGCGCTGGCGTCTTCTGAGCAGAACCTGATCACCCGCACTGCGCCGCCGAACCAGCAACAATTAATTGACGGTGTTTATCTGCTCGAGGGGACCATTGAGGATATTGAAAAAACCGATGGTATTTTAAGGTTTGGCTGGACATCCAGAGAGCCTGAAGCATATCAGGCCGGCACAACTGCTGAAATGGGTAATGACGGTACCCTGATGGTTGACAGCAGCGGTAACTATCAGATGACCTCTGTTGACCCCTTTACGGGAAGCAGGGGCAAGCGCATATTTTATACCGCATTAACACCGCCGGCATTTTCTTTGGACAATTATATTGAAGTGCTCGGTTCGGAGGGCATCGGTCAGTCATTTCTTAACTCTCTGACCGTTACCATACCCGCGACTATTATTCCTATTTTAATCGCTGCTTATGCCGCCTACGCATTATCCTGGATGAAACTTCCCGGACGCTCGCTGTTGATTGCGATGGTGGTGGGGCTGCTGGTTGTACCACTACAAATGTCTTTAATACCGTTATTACAGCTGTATAACGTGATTGGTAACTTTTTTGGGGTGAGTGCTAAAACTTATCTGGGGATCTGGTTGGCGCATACCGGTTTCGGACTGCCTCTGGCTATCTATTTATTAAGAAACTACATATCCGGTTTACCGAAAGAGATTATCGAATCAGCACGCGTTGACGGGGCTACTGACTTTGATATTTTTATGAAAATTATTCTGCCGTTGTCATTTCCCGCTTTAGCCTCTTTTGCCATCTTCCAGTTTCTCTGGGTATGGAATGATTTGTTGGTCGCAACCGTCTTTTTAGGTAATGGTGAAAGCGAGCTGGTATTAACCGGACGGTTAAGAGAGTTGCTTGGCTCTCGTGGAGGCAATTGGGAAATATTAACCGCCTCTGCATTTATCTCTATTGCTGTTCCTTTAACGGTGTTTTTTACACTGCAACGCTATCTGGTACGCGGCTTACTTACCGGATCGGTTAAATAAAAAGATCTAAGGACATGGAATGACAGGTGTAACGTTAAAAAACATAAAAAAATCATACGGTAAAACAGATGTTTTATTCGGTATAGATTTACAAATTGAACTTGGCGAATTTGTTGTTTTTGTCGGCCCATCAGGCTGCGGTAAATCAACACTGTTACGTATGATTGCCGGCCTTGAAGATATTACCGATGGGGAGTTATATATCGAAGACGTGCTGGTAAACGATATCCCCTCGGCAATGCGCGGTATAGCAATGGTCTTTCAGACCTATGCGCTATACCCGCATATGACTGTTTATGACAATATGGCTTTTGCTATGCGTATCGCCAAAGAAAATAAGGCGAAAATTGATGAAAGAGTCAATGCCGCTGCAGATATGCTGCAGTTAAAACCCTATTTAGATCGCCTGCCAAAAGCGCTTTCCGGTGGGCAGCGGCAGCGTGTTGCAATCGGTCGCGCGATAGTGCGTAACCCTAAAGTTTTCCTTTTTGATGAACCCTTATCCAATCTTGATGCGGCGCTTAGGGTACAGACGCGTATCGAAATTGCCAATTTAAAAGAAACCTTAAAAGACACGACCATGATTTATGTTACCCATGATCAGGTCGAGGCTATGACACTTGCGGATAGAATCGTGGTGTTAGCAGCGGGTAAAATTGAGCAGGTCGGTACACCATTAGAGTTATATACGAAACCTGCCAATTTATTTGTTGCAAAGTTTATTGGCTCTCCGGCAATGAATATATTTAAAGCTGATGTTGTAAAAACCGGAGGAAATACCTGCATTAAGACAAAAAACGGTCATCAATTTGACATTCCGGTAAAAAGTTTAGCTGGTCTAAATAATCAGGAGATTTCAGTCGGTGTACGGCCTGAAGATTTTTATTTGTCTGATCAGGAAAGTTGCCTATTATCCGGCGAAGTTGCCTTTGTAGAGTCATTGGGTGAAGTGACGCTGCTACACCTTGCTTACCATGAAAAAGAAAACCCGGTAGTGGTCAAAATTCCCGGTATTGTTAATAAACATAAAGGCGATATTGTTTATCTTCAGGCAGAACAAGATAAGGTACACCTCTTTGATCCGCAAGGTATCTCTTTACTTTATCTATAAAAAAGTAAAAGCCTAATGGTATTAAACACCTGATATTTGCCGTCTTATTATTCTTAATAAACGTGATTAAGGCGGCATAAATCATACCTGTACAAATAAACTTCTCAAAAATCCCATCAAGCCGCAAAAAGCAGCAGGCAACTCATTTACAATCAATCGCTGGATTTCAATGACCAACTGATCCACTCTTTGCCTATAACGGGTGATTATTACTTTTTCAATATAAGATGGAATTTATATGTTTCAAATCAGGACCTACGATCAGATAGCCAGTATTGGTTTAGATAATTTTAAACATGATAAGTATGAGGTGGCAAGCAGCCTTAGCGAACCTGATGCGCTTATTCTACGCAGTTTTAAACTGCACCATGAACCACTTGCTGATTCGCTAAAAGCAATTGCCCGGGCCGGTGCCGGGGTTAATAATATACCGCTGGAAAAATGCGCGGAGAAAGGGATTGTGGTCTTTAATACCCCCGGTGCAAACGCGAATGCAGTCAAAGAGCTGGTATTGTCCGCGATGTTGTTATGCTCCCGAACCGTCGTTGAGGCGATTATTCACTGCCGTGCTTTAACGGATGTGAAAGACGAGTCAATGGGGCAGACATTAGAGCAGATTAAAAAGCAATTTAAAGGCAGTGAAATAGCAGGTAAAACCTTAGGAGTTATCGGTTTGGGCGCGATTGGTGCTAATGTTGCCAATATGGGTATTGATTTGGGGATGAAAGTGGTCGGTTTTGACCCCGCAATCTCGGTTGAGGCAGCTTGGCGGCTGTCCAGCAAAATAGAAAAAATGGAAAATCTGCAATCGCTGATGGCAAGATGTGATTATATCACCCTACATGTTCCGGCAATCGCTGCAACCAGAAACATGATCAATCATGATGCCCTGGCGCATGTGAAAAAAGGGGCCTGTTTACTTAATTTTGCCCGCGCTGAAATCTGTGATTCACAAGCTCTTATCGAAGCGCTTGATAATGGCTGTTTGCGCCGTTATGCCACCGATTTCCCGACTAATGCTATGCTTGCCCGGGAAGATGTTCTGCCGATGCCTCATCTTGGTGCGAGTACAGATGAAGCGGAAGATAACTGCGCTATTATGGCCTGTCAGCAGGTGATCGAATTTCTGGAAAACGGCAACATCAAAAATTCGGTCAATTTTCCTGGCATCAACCTGGAAAGAAGCACACCATACCGCATTACTTTTGTGAATAATAATGTTGCCGGGGTATTAGGGCATGTTCTTTCTATTCTGGCCGATTTGAATGTCAATGTGACCGATATGATGAATAAAAGCCGTGATAATCTCGCCTACAACATTATTGATCTGGAAAGTCCAGCCAGCGCAGAGTTGATAAAAGCGATAGGCGAGGTTGAACATGTTATCACTGTGCGCGCATTGTAAAAACAATTACCTTTTTTGTTGCCAACCCGCTCAAGACTGGCGGTTGTTATAATTTACCTGCAAGAATTATGCGCTATTCGCAGCTTGCCCCAATGCTCGCCTTTTCCTTAAAATTTAAACCATAAAGTATATGAAGCGATTGCAGATTTTATTGCTTGAATATTTGTTTATACCAATTCCGTTAATTAGATGATCTATTTAGGCGTAGGAAAAATGGATGAAAGCAAGGCATTGATTGCAGTAACTAGTTGTTCTAATTACAAAATCAATAACAAAGACTAAAACGTAGTTTTATGTCTAGCTAGTTCTCATCCAGAAACGTTAACATACTGAAATATATAAAAAAACAGG
>NZ_JBFGZY010000014.1:0-36983 GCF_041586535.1 Psychromonas sp.
AGACATAAAACTACGTTTTAGTCTTTGTTATTGATTTGATTCAGAACGTCCTGTTCTTCACCACTTTGTGGCCAGCTAAAGCTGTTCAAAATCGTTCCATAGGATTTTGTGCAATTAGAACAACTAGTTACTGCAATCAATGCCTCGCTTTCATTTATTTTTCCTGGCGCCTAAACAGATCATTTAATTAATCCAATTGGTATAATTTAAAACAGCCCTCTTAATTCGGGCTGTTTTCAAAGCACCTGTAATAGGTATTGATTATCCGGTAGATGATTTTACAATGGCAGGGTATTCTCTTCGGGTTAAATAACTACAGGTGCTGATGGGTGAAAGAAAATATACGACGTGCCGTGTCGGCAAATGTTTTTCTCTATAGAATAATGGATGAGCAAATCGAATATCTGTTGCTTAAACGGGTACCGCGCAATGATCTCAATTTGCCTGGTTTCTGGCAGTGTGTCAGCGGCGCCCTTGAACATGGTGAGAATTCTGAAATGGCTGCACGCCGGGAGGTCTTTGAAGAAACGGCTTTTACATTAGAAGAGGTGAGGTCAACGGGGCTGACTTTGAAGTACCCGATAAAAAAAGAGTGGCGTAAACTCTATGGCGCAGAGCCCAGTGAGGTTATCGAATACGTTTTTGTCAGCAGAGTACAAGGCGATCCGAGCCTGTCTGATGAGCATAGTGAATTCGAATGGCTTCCTTACCAAAAAGCTTATCAACGTTTAACCTTCGGCGATTATCAATCGGTCATAGAGACCATTAATAGCGCGCTGCATGCCCGACATAGGATCAACACTTCAGGATAATGAGCAATTTGATCAGTTCAAAACATTTTAGATTTAAACGACTAAACCTAACATTCAAGGATTTATTATAATGAAACGTGTTGTATTGTATTCCATGTCGCAGTGTCCGCATTGTGCAACAGCCAAAAACTATCTGCAGCAACAAAACATTAAGTTTCGTTTGGTCAATGTAAAAACAGCAACTGGTCAAAAAGAGTTCAGTAAAAGCGGTTATCGGGCGGTGCCGGTATTAAAAATCGGTGAGCAATTTATTAATGGTTTTTCAGTTAAAGCATTTAATAAACTTTATTTATCGAAATGAAAAATACCAACTGCCTGAATGTTCAGGCGGTTGGTTAGGATATGAAGCTTTTAAGGTTTATTCAGGTAAAACCGCGTTATGATAAACTTCCTGCACATCATCACAGTCTTCTAACATCTGCATGAATTTTTCAAATTTCTCAACAAATTCAGGTTCAATTTCTGTATCTGTCTGAGGCACAAAAGTGATCTCTTCTACGTCTAACTCAAGGTCAGGGTAAGTTTCATTCAAGACAGTTTTTGCTTTATAGAATTCAGTATGAGGACAGAAAACAGTGATCTTGCCATTTTCGCTTTCGACATCAATCACATCAACATCTGCCATGATCAGATCTTCCAAAACAGCTTCATCATCCTCGCCTTTGAAAACAAAAACTGCCTGATGTTCAAACATATGGGCAACAGTACCGGTCGAGCCGATTTTAGCGCCGGTTTTCATAAAGCAGTTACGCACGTCTGTCCAGGTACGTTTGTTATTGTCTGTTAAACAATCAACGATAACAGAGCAACCACCAGGACCAAACCCCTCATAGGTCGCACGCTCATAATCTTCACCACCGCCACCTTTAGCTTTTTCAATTGCACGGTCAATTACGTGTGTTGGTACCTGGTCTTTTTTAGCACCATCGATTAAGCGGCGTAGTGAAAGGTTACCGTCTGGATCGAATCCGCCATTTTTTGCACAAACATAAATCTCTTTACCGTATTTGGAGTAAAGTTTTGTTTTTGCGCCTGCTGTTTTAGCCATAGACTCTTTGCGGTTTTGATATGCTCTTCCCATCTGATTAGACTCTTTTTGTTGGTTTGTTAAAAATAATGGGGAGAATTTTACCTTGTAACAGGGCTGTTAGCATAGTCTCATATCAAAAAAATATTCCTATACTGATTAAATTCAGCCTGTTGAGCTTATTTTTCGATGAAAAGCAGCACATAACAGGCCAAATAATAAACTATTTGACTTAAGAGCTGCAGGATAACATCGAGCAGCCTATTTTATCTCGAGCCCAGTCCGGACGCTTCCGGGCGTAACTAGTGTGCTCAGGTTGCTGATCGTAAGGTTTTTTTAATATCTTCTGCAGTTTGATTATTTCGCTAAAGTCACCCTGCTCAGCGAGTTCGATAGCCTGCTGGGCAATATAATTACGTAATACATAGTTGGGATTTACCTTGTTCATTGCCTCGGCGCGTTGTTCCTGCTTTAAGCCATCAATATTCACTCTGAGCAGATAAGATCGTAGCCACCGGGTGAACTCCTGCAGATACTGCTCATTGAGTTCTAACATGCTGTAATAACATGGCCCTAATATTGCCAGCCATCCCGTTGCTGTCTGCGTATTTAAATCATTGGGTATCTTAGCCAGTAAGCGGTAAAAGATGGTCATATCGGTTTCAACTGTGCTTAATAATTTTTCCAGAGATTCAAAAAGTGCTAAATCACCTTCCCCCTGGTAGTCTTTAAAGCCAAGTTTTGCCGCCATCATATTGCACCATTTGCGCTTATAATGAATGCCGTAATCACTTAATAATCTTTGTAGTGGCTCTGCTTCACCGATTAACGGAAAAATTGCATTGGCTAATTGAAATAAATTCCACTGACTGATTTGTGCCTGACCGCCGAAACGGTAACGCTTGTGCTGCTCATCCGTGGTATTCGGTGTCCAATTAAGATCAAAATTGTCGATCCAACCATAAGGTCCATAGTCAATGGTTTCCCCAAGAATTGACATATTGTCGGTATTCATCACGCCATGCACAAAACCAACACGCATCCATGCCACGATCATATCACTGGTACGTTCACAAACTTCACTGAACCAATTCAGGTAAACCTGCTGGTTAAATTCGCCATTAGCAGGCAGTAAATGCGGGTAATCCGAGTTAATAGAGAATTCCACAAGTTGCTGCAAAAGTTGCTCATCTCCTCGTGATGCGGGTAATTGAAAACTGCCAAAACGCAAAAAAGAGGGGGAAACACGGCACACCACTGCACAAGGCTCCAACGCGGGATTACCATCATACATAACGTCCCGGACAACTTGTTCTCCGGTTAAGCATAAACTCAAGGCTCTGGTGGTGGGAATGCCTAAATGAAACATCGCTTCCGAGCATAAAAATTCACGAATCGATGAGCGCAGTACCGCCATACCATCAGCCCGGCGGGAGTAGGGGGTTTTTCCTGCACCTTTAAGTTGTAACGTCTGGTGGCCTAAATTTTTTGTTACAAGCTCACCCAGGTTGATTGCGCGCCCGTCACCCAACTGGCCCGCCCATTGACCGAACTGATGACCGCCGTAACAAAGGGAATAGGGTTGCATACCCTCCAGCAGTTCATTACCTGTCATAACCTGAGCAAATTGTTCGCTGTTTATATCTTGTTCCGTAAAGCCTAATTGCGCTGCAAACTCTTCACTGACCGCAATCAATCTGGCATTTTGAGATGCTGCTGGCGTAACAAATGAATAAGCGGCACTTTCAACGCTGCGGCAAAAATTTCCGGTTTCTTTATCGGCAGGCAATTGAGCCAGCAGGCGGTTATCAAATTTAAGGTGACTAAGTGGCATGGGGTTTATTTCCTTTGTAACAATCAAATAACATACTAATTCAGTCAGGTAAGTTCGGCAACTAATAGATCGATTAAAGCTGTTGTCCTTTATTGGCATAACTCTACTTGTATCATTTTTATGGGCATCAACACCCGCAAACAGACCCAACCTCCAACATAAGAAAAATATCGAATTACTTTTTGTTTTTATTTAAACTATTTCTATCGGTTATTTATTAATTGTCTTGTATTGATTTCTTACCCGGCAATCTGGCGATTTAGCTATGCAGTTCGATTGATAAACAAAACGGACGGGTAGGGCGTTGTGGTGCAATAAACGCTCTTTTTCTGCGAGGGAGAAAATGTTTATATATTAAATGAGTTAAAACAAATGTTATTATTCACTTTTTATTAATTCTTTAAGTATGTTGTTATGAAATGTTTACAGTATGTTGCGCATTATCCGGCGCACATTGTCCAGCAAGTGGAAACCTTAATCACTCAAAATAAGCTTAAAAGCTATCTGCTGAGCCGTTATCCCAATAAGCATACTATTAATAACGAACGTGCACTTTATACCTACGTGCAGGATTATAAAAAGCGTTACGTCAAACAATCATCACCGCTTAGCAAAGTGGTTTATGATCCAAAACTGCAGTTGATAAAACATGCGCTGGGTACCCATACCTATGTATCGCGTATCCAGGGAAGTAAATTGAAAGCGAAGCAGGAAATTCGTATTGCAGCCTTGTTTAAGGAGGCACCTCAAGGGATGTTGGATATGATTGTTGTCCATGAATTAGCACATTTGAAAGAGAAAAAGCATAACAAAGCGTTTTACCAGTTATGTAAGCACATGTTGCCCGATTATCACCAGTTAGAATTAGATACGCGTTTATTCCTGATCGAGTTTGAAATGAATGGTGCAATTTACAGTGATTAATTTGAATTTTCTGTTATATTATTTTGATAGTTATTTGCCTATTTAACTTGCCTGTTATTGATAGAAAAATATAAAATCCGTACAACCAACAAAAACCATGTCAGTCGGGTATCAATTCTACGCCGCAATTTCAGTTTATAGCCAAACTATTTGAAATGCAGATTCAGGTAGTTTGGCTATAAAAATTACCATAAAAATTAGAGAGACCAAGATGTTCTTAGCACCTTATTACAACGAAAGTGGCAATGTAGTGAATATTTCCGCTGAGCAAGCCAGCCTTTTTGCCAAGTCTAAATGCCAGGACTTTAACCCTATCCATGATCCCGATTCCAAACGTTTTTGCGTCCCGGGTGACTTGCTGTTTGCTTTAGCCTTATGTAAATACGGTATCAGTGAGTCGATGAAATTTGAGTTTACCGGCATGGTCGGGGATAACGTTGGTTTGTTATTCCCACAGCATGACGGTGAGCAATTAACAGTGACTAATGAACAGGGTAAAAGCTTATTGGATATTATTAAGCAGGGTAACAGCAGTCAGGATTTAACCTTAATTGAAAACTTAATTAATAACTATGTTCTCTTTTCCGGAAGAAATTTCCCTGAACTGCTTATGCCGTTAATGGAGAAACATCAGGTGATGTTTAACACGGCACGCCCTCTGGTAATGTACAACAGCATGAGTTTTGATTTGCAGAGCCTGGAAGTTAAAGATGAGTTACAGGTCAAACTGAGTGATGCTTACCTGCAGGTTGAGCAAAAGCGGGCTGAAGAGTTCCTGCATTTTGATATTTTCGACGGTGATACGAATATCGGTAATGGAGTGAAAAAAGTGGTCATTGGTGGTCTTAAACCTTATGACCATGAAGCTATCTCTGCTTTTTCAGAGGCTTATCAGGCACGTCGTTCCACTTTTTGATATTTATACCCAAGTTATTTGAAGATACAGGAATCTGTATCTTCAGGTAGTTTGGGGATATATACCCATGATACCTCAAGATGCAAAGTCAGCAAGGCAAATTGCGCCGAGATGCCAGGCATAAAATTGAAGTATAGTTATTCTACATAGAAATTTGATAACAAAGCAGATTGGTACAATTTACCTTGCCCTGTGGGGCGCTAGCTCGAAAACCAGTGCTGCGTTGCACCAATCGAAAAGGGAAAAACCATTACCTCATGTTGCGTCTTGCTCTGGTCTCCGAGCTCGCGCCTGACAAAGTATTTTGAAGTAACATGGGTATATCCCACTTTGCGCACCTACACTCTATAACTTAATGATATAAAAGAACTTTCATTTTTAACTGACGAATCAAGTATAAAAAACAACTTAATTAAATCAGTTGATTACGCTTTGGTGCGGAATGCCGGGTATATCAATCCGGCTTAATAATCACAAACCAGTCATATCTTCTTGTGAAAGAGCGGTCTTCAATTTTTTCATGCCCGAATCAATACTGATAATGGGAGCATATCCCAGATCTTTTTTAACTGCGCTGATATTGAAATAGTGGCTTGTTGACAGTTGTCTTGCGACAAAACGTGTCATGGGGGGCTCCTGCTTGATCTTCATTGCCGCATAAAAACACTCCAGTATTGCACCTATTGAATAGGCCAAAGGGGCTGGAATCCGCGCACTGACCGGCTGCAAATCCTGACAGGCGAGAATTTTATTGAGCATCTCGGCCATCAATATAGGTTGATCATTACTGACAAAATAAGCTTTACCCGCACAATTTGGTTGTGCGGCACTTATTTCAACGGCTGCTAACAGATGGGCATAGACAGCGTTATCAATATAGATGCTGTCCACCAGTTTATCTGTTTTGCCAAGCAGTTTAAGCCGGCCGGATTTTGCGCGTTGTAATACACGGGGCACAAGGTGCGGATCGCCTGGTCCCCAAATAAGATGAGGGCGAAGTGCAACGGTTTTAAGTGCCGCCGAATTTGCAGCTAATACTTTTTTTTCAGCAATCGCTTTTGATAATCCGTAAAAATTTAAAAAATTATGCGCATAGGGCTGCGATTCATCAATGCCGTTTTCATCTTCTCCGGAAAAGGTCACACTAGGGGTGCTGGTATAAACTAAGCGGTTAATATTAAGGGCCTGGCAGGCACTGATAATATTTTCCGTTCCCGATACATTGGGGTTGAAATAAGATTCTTTACTGCCCCATACACCCGCTTTTGATGCCACATGGAAGACCAAATCGCACCCCCGCATAGCATCTATAAGCGATTGTTTATCGGTGATATCGCCTTTAATCAGGGTCACGCCCATCCTGCTAACCTCAGGATAATCCCCCCGGGAAAAGCCGACCACTTCAATCTTTGCCGCGCGCAAAAAACGGCATAAGGCGCTACCTAAAAAACCACCCGCACCTGTGACAAATACCCGTCTAACCTGCCTGGCTAACTCAGTTAAAACCTGTTGTTGCTGTTTGTCTAACTGACTGAATCGCGGAATGTGATTGTTTGACATTAATGGTCCTAGTTAGCGAGTTGCTTGTCTGCCCAGATAGCTAATTTTTCACGGTATATTTTCGCGTTATGGCGAATATCCATGGGAAAGTGCTTATGGATTAAAAACAGGTTGATACCAAGAGTTTGCTGATTGTTGCCGGCTAACCCACGCAGTTCTGCAAATAAACTGTCGGCGTTGATTGCGCTTTTATTATGCAGCTCAATACACAATAAAGGTTGTGTTTTGCCGTCCCTGTTGAGCGCTACCAATGCACTGCGTTTAATGGCCGGATGGGTATTGAAAATACGTTCACAAGGGATGGAATAATAGCATTTGTTATACTCCAGATGGTTTGACTGGACACGATGGGCCTTGCGGCCGCACATCCACAGCCGGCCCGCGTTATCCAGATAACCTAAATCTCCCATGCGGTGGCGAAGCAAACTACCGTCTGCTATTTTGGCTGCCGCCGTAGCATCTTCCTGTTGGTAATAAGACTGACTCACCTGCGGGCCTTTTACGACTATCTCGCCTATTTCATTGGCCGCCAGGCTAAGATCATCTGACCAGCTGGTGATGGGATTTTCCGTGATATTAATAATGGCAATATTAATTCCCTTCACCGGGGAGCCGATACAAATTCCCCCTCCTAGATCCGTTTTTTGCTCTGTTTTGAGCAGATCTGAGCTGGCAATTTTACTTACCGGTAATGACTCTGTCGCACCATAGGAAGTAAGGATTTCAACCCCCTGATTAAGTAATGCGCTAAAACGTGCAATAGAAGGTAATGTGGCCGGTGCGCCGGCTGAGATCACACGCTGCAAACTGGATAAGGTAATTCCCTGTTGCTGTCCCGATTTCCCCAGTAGTTCGATTAATGCGGGGTTGGCGAACAGGTTGCTGCACTGGTATTTTTCAATTGCGGCAAAGATATAATTAGGGTTTGCCGTAATCGGTTTACTGGCATCCATTTCCGGTACAATCGACGCCATACCCAGTGCCGGACCAAAAAGTGAAAACAGGGGAAATGTTGCCAGGTCACGTTCGCCATGGACAATGTTATAATCATCTTTTAATGCTTGGATCTGCGCTTCAAACATCCTATGGCTATATACAACTCCTTTGGGAGCGCCGGTACTGCCACTGGTGAATAAAATGGCAGCCATCTGATCTGCGCCAAGTTTTACCATGGAGTAAGGCTGTTGCGCGCGACAAGAACCGATTATCTTGTTTAAACTGGTTGCGCCGAAAATATTAACGCCGCCTACGCAAATAGTGTGTTTAAGGGTGTTTTTCCCCCAGCCTAATAAACGCCGGGCAAGATGTGCTTTGGGGATACCGATAAAGACGCTCGGCTGTACCTGCGCAATACACTGTTTCAGGTTTTTAATTCCCATGCCAGGATCGATTAATACAGGCACTATGCCGGCCTTGAAAAGGGCAAAGGTTAAGGTAAAAAATGCGATACTTGGTTTGACCATTAAAATCGCTTTATCACCTTGTCGCAGGCCAAATTGATTGAGTGCGTGAGCAATCTGATCACTGCGTTGATTGAGGGTGAAAAAATCTATTTCCTGATAGGTCAGTTTTGAAAAACGTTTCGTTTGTACGGCAACGGCCAGGTTATCGGGGAAGCGCTTTGCCGCATCGCTTAAATGGCGGCAAAGATTGGCATTTTTCTTGTCGCTCATAAGTTAAGGGTTTTCTGCCATAAATTTCTGAATAAGCGGGATCACCTGGTCACCTGCATCTTCGAGAATATAATGGCCGCAGTCAGCAAATTCATTAATGCTGGCATGGGGCATTTTTTCCTTCCAGACAGCCAGAAAATGTTTGTCAAAAACAAAGTCTTTTAAACCCCAGCAGACGATTGTCGGCAGTTGTTGAAACTGGCTCAGACTGTCACTGATATCCGATACCAACTGATAATTTTTATCATGGGGAAAAAGCGGGATGTCCTGCACAAAGCGTAATGTTGAAATACGGTTTTTCCATGAATTAAAGGGGGCAACATAGGCTTTGCGGACTGCTTTTTCCATGGGCTTACGTTTTACACCGATATAGGAAGCAATACCGGAAAAAGCATTAAATCCACGGACCAAAACGGTGCCGAGTAGCGTATTACGGCAAATAAACAGGGAAAATGGGAGTGATTTACTTTTAGGCAGATGAAAGGCCGCCGTATTTAAAATAACTAAACGTTTAATGCGCTGCGGATGACGAGCCGCGTAGCCCATGCCTATCATACCGCCCCAGTCATGCACTACCAGAGTAATATTTTCGCTAATATTAAGAGAGTCTAATAAGGCTTCTAAATCATCAATACGGCTTTTCAGTGTATATTGATAATCTTTGTCCGACGGTTTATCCGACAATCCGCAGCCAATATGATCCGGGGCAATACACTGATAATCAGCACTTAAGGATTTGATTAAGTTGCGGTAATAAAAAGACCAGCTGGGATTGCCGTGAACCATCACAACCGGCTCTCCGCTGCCTTCATTAACATAATGGTACTGCTGACCATTACGATCTAAATAATTGCGTTTAAAGGGGAATAAAGTATCTAAATTCATTTTACCACTCAAGTCCTAACATGATGCAGTTTAAACCGCTGCCTATCCCTAAGAAGCTCACTTTGTCTCCTTTCACCAGAAAACCCTGCTCATGGGCGATAGCTGCCGTAACAGGTAATGAAACGGTGCCCATATTGCCCAGTTTTTGAAAAGTGGGGAACTCTTTTTCAGGCGGTATATTTAACGCGGCTAAGACCTGTTTCTGGTTTGCAGCACCAACCTGATGGCAAATTACTTTATCGACCTGCTGCGCATCCCAGCTTCGCTGCTGTAAAAAGTGCTGCCAGGTTTTACTCGCCAGCGCAACACCCTCTTTAAGCAGCGGGACCGCATTAGTACGCATATATTCCCGGTGCAGTTTTAATCCGACTTTATCAAGTCCCCATTTGCACAAGTCATTGTGTTCAGGTGCAGCAAGGTGGCTGGCGCCCAATAATTTATGTTGACGGTCATTTTTCAGGGGCAGGGTGCCATCGCTTAATAACACGGCAACGCCGCCTGATCCCCCGGTTAAGGTTGCCAAAGATTGAGAGAAGTTTTGAATGGTCTGCTTTTCAAGCATATTTTCAATGGTGATATCAACAATATGCCGGGCAGATTCACAAGAGACCACGAGTCCTGCTTTAATTTGTCCCAATTCAATGCGGTTGGCAATATCCAGCATCCCGGATAACACCCCTAAACAGGCATTACTGATATCATATATGGCAGCATTACCATTTATCCCTAATTCAGCCGCGATGCGACAGGCCGTTGCGGGCTCATGTTGATCCCGGCATACCCCGGTATAAATTACCGCACCGATATCATCAATATTGACGCCGGATTCCGCGATAGTTTTGCGCGCAGCAGCAATTGCACCATCGGATAAAACATGATCAGTTGGCCACCAGCGCCTTTCTTGAATCCCTGTTAATGCAGCAAGTTGCCCCTTAGGAATGCGGAGCTTTTGATATAACGGCGCAAGACGTGATTCTAATTCAGCGCTGGAAATGATATCAGGCGCCAATTCGTAATTTAAACTATTAATATAAACGTTAGAATATTTCATTAAACTGCTTTAATTTTCAAGAATTTCAATAAAAAGGGAAAATAGTGGCCCGGAGGGCCATATCGAGCGCGTAGATTAACGCAAATCGTCAGTACTTACAAAGCTCTGTTAATATTTTAAAATTTTCCCCTTTTTCAAGTAGTTGATCCATTGTCTGTTGCCCTGTAGGGAATTTAAGATATTTTCAGCAAAGGGTAAGGGCTCTTTATTGATTTGGCTGACTAACATTTCAGCGAGCAGCGGCGCTGTACATAAGCCGCGGGAGCCTAAACCGGTTAAGATATATAAATTATTGTGGAAAGGGGCATTCGCCGGGTTAAGCACTTTAGCAGCATCCTGATAATGAAGTTTGGTTGCCGGATAATCGGGAAGTGCGCCAGCATAAGGGAAATGATCTCTGGTGGTGCAGCGTATGCCGACATTAGCATCCTGATGATCGATATCTATACCTTCTGTCCAGGGCTGGCCAGTAATGCATTTTTCTAACTTATTTTTATTATCAACCTGCTCCTGCTGAGAAAACTGCTGGTTAAGCTCATGGCGTTTAAAAGTCGCCCCCATACAATGTTTGCCGTTATTTAGCGGTGTTAAATAGCCTTCGTGACATAAAGTTACCTGTAATTGTTTGAGTTGTTCGTTGCTTGGGATATGGGTGACTTGGCCGCGCGCGGCTGACAGCGGTAACGCTTCACACTGTTTAAAATTAAGCGTATTGTTGGCAGTGGTTAACAATAGCAGGGAGTGCTGAACCGTCTGTTCGGCAAAATGTAAATCCCAGCCAGCGCCTGTTCCTGACGGGGGGAGTTGTTTGCTTTGGGAAAATGATAGCAGCTCTGCATTAAGGTGTATGCTCAACTGTCCTTCTGTCTTTGCCTGCTGGAAAATAGCCAAGACCATCTGCCGGGGGCTCAACCACCCGCCTAAGGGGTAATATAAGGATTTCTGTCCAATAGAGAGTCCGGCAATATTATCGGTTTCCATTTCACTTAACTGTTGAACAAGCTCTTTTGGTAATCCTGCCAGTAATATTTTATCCAGTTTTCTGGCGGCACTCGAATCGTAATAAAGCTGCAATACGCCGGAAAAATCATAATCAAAAGGCTGAGACTGATTAATTTGCCGGATGTAATTTCTGCTGTATAAAAATGCATTGGCGAAAAACTGACTGAGGGCATCGTGTTTTTCGTTGAGCAGCGGGTATAAGGCGCCTTGTTGATTACCCGATGCACCACCAGCCAGCGTCTCATCTTTACAATAGACAGTGACGCTATAACCGCGCCTGATTAGTGCTAAAGATAAGCAGGCGCTGGCAATACCGCCGCCTATAATCGCCACATTGGCTTTTTTATCGGGCGGGTTTTGTACTGCTGAAGGGCGGTAATGCTGGCCATATTGCTTACCGGCGTTTTTGGCAAATGTGGCGGCACTGATTTGACCGGTTAACATCTCTCTTTTTTTGCCGAACCCTTTACGCTTGTGCACATCAAAACCGGCACTGATCAGACCTTTGCGGACAACACTGGCGGCAGTAAAGGTGGCGAAGGTGGCATTTTCTTTACAGGTGCTACTGATTAATTGAAATAACCTCTGCGCCCACATTTCAGGGTTTTTGCTGGGAGCAAATCCGTCCAGATACCAGCAGTCAAAAAGCCCTGTATCATAAACGTATAATGACGGCAGAGTTTCTGCCACGTCTCCAAACCATAAATCGAGGGTAATATTAAACTCACTTAACAGAATACGATGGCAGCCGGTTAATGCAATCGGATACAAATCAGCTAAAGGGGCGATATAAGTGTTTAGTTGTGGCCACTGCTGCAATGCGGTGATTAAATCCGACTTTTTTAACGGGTATTTTTCAAAGCTGGTAAAAAACAATCTTTTTAACGGATGACTTGGGTTTGATTTCCTGAATTGAGTAAAATGCAGGCAAGTGAGTAAAAAATTCAGGCCACTGCCAAAGCCGGTTTCTGCTATCGAGAAGTGCTCAGCAGTACAATTTAACCAGCGTTGTTGTAACTTATTACCGTCCAAAAAAACATAATTTGCTTCCTTTATACCCTGCTCTGTATTGAAATAGACGTCATTAAATTGGCTGGAAAAGGGCTCTAACTGATCAGACCAGTCTATTTGTGCATGCTTAATTAACTTGTATTTAGCGTCAGACAATATATATTTCCTACCTATTGAGATAATTCAGTTTAAATTATAGGGGTTTAATTGACCTATTAACCCCTTCGAACAATCATATAATTAGTCCCTCCAGCAATAAAGGCTTAAAAATGAAAAGAGCAGTAATCACAGGTATTGGTATTGTTTCTAGTATTGGTAACAACAAGGAAGAAGTTTTAGCATCACTTAAAAGCGGTAAATCCGGCATTAGTTTCTCCGAGCAATTCGCTGAAATTAAGATGCGCAGTAATGTATGGGGCGACTTAAAAATACAGCCTAAAGATCATATTGACCGTAAAATTATGCGTTTTATGGGTGATGCTGCTGGTTACGCATATCTTTCAATGGAACAGGCAATTGCTGATGCACAGCTGACTGATGAGATGGTTTCTAATGAGCGTACCGGTTTAGTGGCCGGCTCTGGCGGCGGTTCGTCAAAAAATCAGGTTGAAGCCTGTCAGATCATGGTAGAAAAGGGCGTGCGCCGCGTTGGTCCCTACATGGTTCCCCGTACGATGGCGAGCACAACATCTGCTTGTCTGGCAACACCGTTTAAAATTAAGGGTATTAACTACTCAATGAGCAGTGCCTGCGCGACAAGTGCTCACTGTATCGGCCATGCATGGGAACAGATTCAACTGGGTAAACAGGATATTGTTTTTGCCGGTGGTGGTGAAGAGTTAGATTGGACCATGGCTTGTGAGTTTGATGCGATGGGCGCACTTTCCACGAAATACAATGAAACCCCTGAAAAAGCTTCCCGTACTTATGATGCAAACCGTGACGGTTTTGTTATCTCCGGCGGCGGCGGTATGGTTGTTGTTGAAGAGCTGGAGCACGCGCTTGCCCGTGGTGCAAAAATATACGCTGAAATCGTCGGTTACGGTGCTACTTCTGACGGCTACGACATGGTTGCGCCATCGGGTGAAGGTGCGGTTCGCTGCATGCGTCAGGCCCTGGCAACCGTTGAAGGTGAGGTTGATTACCTGAATACCCATGGTACTTCTACACCTGTTGGTGATGTCAAAGAGCTGGAAGCGATTAATACCGTATTCCCGGAAAATGCGCCGAAAATTAGTGCGACTAAATCACAAACCGGTCATTCTCTTGGAGCTGCGGGTGTGCACGAAGCCATTTACAGCATGCTGATGATGGAAAACAACTTTATCTCGCCATCTATTAATATCGATGAAGTAGATGAAAAAGCGTTAAATCTACCTATCGTTAAAAATCAGGCGATTGATGCGAATCTTAATATTGTTATGTCAAACAGCTTTGGTTTTGGCGGTACAAACGCAACACTAGTGTTTAAACGTTACGCTTAATTGCTTAATGGGTTAATATTACTGGAAAATGAGAAAGGAGCTTGTAGCTCCTTTTTTTATCCCTATTTGTCTGGAAAAGTGATGAATATTTATATTGATGAAAACATTCCTTACGCTAAGGATTTCTTTGCCGATTATGGCAAGTTGCATTTTTTTTCAGGGCGCAAGGTGAATGCAGAGCAATTAATTGATGCGGATGTGTTACTGGTACGTTCAATTACTCAGGTTAACGAGCAATTATTAAAACTAAATAAAAAACTTAAATTTGTCGGTACGGCTACCATCGGCACGGATCATATTGATCAGAATTATCTGAAAAACCGGTGCATCGCTTTTAGCAGTGCTCCGGGGTGTAACAAAATCTCTGTTGCGGAATATATCTTAAGCAGCTTACTGGTGTTGGCTGAAAAACAACAATTTTCGTTAACGTCTAAAAAAGTCGCGATAGTAGGGGCCGGTAATACAGGTACTGCCGTTTACCAGCGTTTAAATGCACTGGGGGTGAACTGTATCCTTTATGATCCTCCTTTGCAGCTGGCGGGTGATAATCGTCAATTTTGTAGCTTTGAACAGGTATTGGCAGCGGATATTATCAGCTTACATGTCCCTAAGGTGGTGCAGGGGCCATATCCTACCGTGCATATGTTTGACCGGGAGGTATTAAAGCAGCTGACAAAAACACAGATTTTATTAAATGCTGCCCGTGGCGATATTATCGATAATCAGGCGTTATTAAGTCTTGCCCAACAAGGTGAAGCGCCTACTCTGGTGCTGGATGTCTGGGAAAATGAGCCGCATATTGAACAGTTGTTGTTACCCTATGTCGAGATCGCCACGCCGCATATCGCCGGATACAGTTTAGATGGCCGGGTACGTGGTACGGAAATGTTATATCAGGCACTGTGTCAGTTTCTGCAGCTCAACGAAAAATATAGCGCGGCTGATTTTGTGGCGCCTGCGGATATTAATATGATTTCAATCTCTAAAAAAATTGATCCAAGTTTAATGAAGTCATTAATGCACCTGATATTTGATGTCCGCCGCGATGATGCCTTATTCCGAGAAGTGATTGAAGATGTTGATGGTTTTGATACCATGCGCAAAACATACCAGGAACGCCGGGAATTATCGACGTTGACGGTCAAGTCAAGTGTTGAACAAAACACATTATTACAATTGTTAGGTTTTTCTACCCACCTGCAACAAAAAACAAAGGAACTACATGAAATCTGAATATAATATCGCACTGATTGGCGAATTAAGCGGTTGTATCGAAACGACGCTGGAAGTCCTGGCGCAACGTGACTTTCCCGTGGGAAAAGTCTTCCCGTTAGTCAGTGCCAGTGAAATATTCAAAAGCGGTAATACTGCTCAATCGGATGAAGATTATGATGAAGATGAATTTGCATCGGATATAAATTCAGTGATGTTTGCCGGTAAATCCATTGACGTGATCGATATTGAAACCTTTGACTGGCAGCAAGTTGATATTGCATTTTTTCTAACGGATATTGAAACAACGAAAAAATGGGCAACGATCGCCAGTGAATTTTGTGTGGTCATTGATAATAGCGGTACTTTTTTAGAAGATGAAAACGTACCTTTATTACAGAGCGGTGTTAATGATCAAAATTTAGCCCGCTACGCAGAAAAAAATATAATTGCTATCCCGAGCAGTGAATCTGCACAGTTAAGTCTTGCTGTTAAACAGATCCAGCAGGAAGTGGGGCTAGTGCGCATCAATGTCAGCAGCTATCATTCTGTTTCTGTTGCCGGTAAAGTCGGAGTAACAACACTTGCCGGGGAAACGGCACGCTTATTAAATGCAAAAAGCGTTGAAAGTTCGACCTTCCCGCAGCAAACTGCATTTAATGTTTTTCCGCAGGTGGGGGATTTAAATGAAGAGGGTATCGGCTTAGGAGAACTGCGCCTGATTAATGAAATCCGCAGGTTATTAAATGATCCATCTATTATGGTTTCCTCAACTCAGGTTGTCGTGCCGATGTTTTACGGTTGTGCACAAGCAGTACATTTACAGACCCATTACCCGGTTGATCTGGAGGAGGTTGCACACACTTTGCATCACAGTGAAGGCGTTAGTTTGGCTGATTCTGTTTGTGATTATCCGAATATGATCAATGATGTTGTAGGCAATGCGGAGGTTAAAATAGGCCGCTTGCGTAAAGATGTTTGTGATCCTAGCGGGATAAACCTCTGGGTGTGTGCTGACAATGTTTATTTTGGTGTGGCATGCAATGCAGTTAATATTGCTGAAAAACTTATCCACACATATATTTAACCGATTTTAAACCTGGTGGGCCAGATCGTAATTCTGGCCTTTCGTTCATTTTTTTACACATCCGTTGATTGTGCTAGTTTATTATTCATTTTTATCATTAAACCGTTATGTTGCTTTTGCCAAGGAATGAAAATGAAGCGTTTGTTATTAACTTTAATCTGTTGCTCTTCCTTACTTTTATCGTCTGCGGGTAGTCTTGCATTCGATTCTACGAAGGTTGTTTCTGCAGACATTCCTGCTTATCAAAAATACGGTCCGATCCGTTATTACGAGTCACTTTGGTCTGTCTCAAAAAAATTACGCCCGAACAAAACCGTCAGTGTCCAGCAAACACTTGTTGCTATCTATAAGTTGAACCCTAAGGTTTTTGTCGATGGGGATATTAATCATCTTATTGAAAATTCCATTATTAATGTACCCACTTATCAGCTTATCAAGCAGCAAACCAACCAGGAAGCTATCGTTTTAATTAATAAATACTCAAATCTGAATAAGTTACAACCAGCTAAAACAGAAAGGGTAAGTGAACCTATTGTAAAACCTCACGAAAGAGCAGAACAGCAAAATCCTGCTGCAGATGATTTGCCGGGACTGGTTACGCAGCGGCCTGATGATGGCAATGTTTTCTTGATGGAGAATTTAAACCGCAGCAGTGATAATGGCGAAAATTATCCAGTAACTGCTCAACTATCCAATAACAGTTCATTAACAGAGCCGATAATATCACTGCCCGGAGAAGCTTTGCAGGCGGATGTGGAAAATACTGCTTTGATTGCAGCCGCTACCCAGGTTAGTTCAGCAGCAAACAATGGCGGTAACGGGGCTTTAGCATACGCTGCCGGCAATGGACAATCTGATAATCAGCAGCCTATTAAGCTACAGGCGCTGCAGAATGAACTACGTAGAGTAAATAACCAATTGCTTGCGACGATAGCACTTAATGAGGATTTGAAATTTGGGGTACGCCTGTTAATAGATGAAATCGAGATTTTGAAAAGTCAAATTGAGAATGAAAGTGCCGCGCAGGAAAATTTATTAAAACTGATAGAAAAATACGGTATTCAGCTCAACTCATCGCAAGCCTCTTTCTTTGATAACAGTGCTGTCAATAAGCAAACATTATCCTGGGTAAGCGCGTCCCTGGCGAATTTACTGATTGTTATTTGTTTACCATTGTTAGTCGTCATTTTAATTTTTTCGCTGTTACTGCGTCGTAATAATCGCAAACTGCTGGCGGGCAATAATAAATTTACCGCACTGCCCGGTGTTGTTGAACGTGAAAGCAAAGAATTGCCATTATCAGATAACAGTCGCAGCATTCATGATCACTCGCAAAAAACAGATAAAGATCGTTTTACAATGTCAAGTAACGACAAGTCCGATCACATTATAAGCAACCATGCTCCCCGAAATAAAACAACTGATGAGCTGGACTATAATGATTTAACTTTTTTAGCCAGTGAAGCCGGGCAAAATGTCCCGGTAACGCAGATTAAACAACAAGCGGTGTCTGTCACGAATGATGTTACTGCACAGCCAAGAGCAACAGAGCAATGTGCTGAGAACGAGAAAACAGATAAAGCGGACGCTGTAGATGCGTTGGCTGATAATGGTTCTTCGGACGACGATTTATCTGGGCATATCCCAAATGCTGAAACTGCTGATGTGGCGGCTGAAGAAGTGCAATCTGAGGCTGAATCTATTCAACCACAGGCAGATATGGTTAATATCTCCATTAAAGCTACGCCTGCAAATGCGGCTATTAAGCTAAAAAACAGTGCCGAATATATTGCTATTGAAACGCTGCTGAAAAACAGTGAAGGGGATGGTCCGGATGAGCTATATACAGATCTTAATGTTGATCTGGGACTGGATGATTTCCCGGATATGTTATCTGCGAATACGGCGATCGATATTGATGATGATGAATTTGGTATCAGTGCCAAACTTGATTTAGCGCGCGCCTATTTAGAGATAGATGATAAGGCAAGTGCAAAAACTATGTTAAAAGCCGCGATGGAGAACAGCAATCCGGAACAGCGCAGAGAAATTGACCGATTATTGATTCGCCTATAAATCAATTTATGTTTAACATTTCCTGACAAAAGCAGTTCAATTTTATCATCGTATTTTGTTATTATTCAAAACATAATAAAAACCAGCGCTGCTGGTTTTTTTGATCTGCTTATTGAGCAGAAAATTTAAGAGAAGCCGTAAATGAGACCCGTTATCCTAGATGTTCAAGGTTATGAACTAGATCCACAAGAAAAAGAAATTTTGGCACATCCACTGGTTGCCGGAGTGATTTTATTTACCCGCAATTTTTTTGATATCAAACAACTGCAGGATCTGGTCACAGAGATTCGTTTACACGGCAGAAATGAACTGCTTATTGCTGTGGATCATGAAGGGGGAAGGGTACAGCGCTTCAAAGAAGGTTTTACCCTGTTACCGGCCGCAGGTTCGCTTATTGAAAAAAATGATCTTAAAAGTGCCTGTGAACTGGCTTACAGCAGCGCATGGATAATGGCCAGTGAATTGATTGCCTGCGATATTGATTTAAGCTTTGCGCCTGTTTTGGATTTAAACGGCATCTCCGATGTTATTCAGAACAGGTCCTTCTCGGAATCTGTAAGCGAAACAACCGCGCTTGCTGAAGCATATATTGCCGGTATGAAGTCTGCTGGTATGGCCGCTACCGGTAAACACTTTCCCGGCCATGGCAGTGTAAAAGCTGATTCCCATATTGCCCTGCCGATTGATTCACGCAGTGAAATTGAGATATTCAATAGTGATCTTAAACCATTTAGCGGCCTTATCAGCAAAGGGTTGTTAGATGCTATCATGCCATCGCACGTCGTATACTCTCAATGTGATCAGCAACCGGCCGGTTTTTCATCATATTGGTTACATAATGTGTTAAAGACGCAGTTAGGATTTAAAGGGGTAATCATCAGCGATGATTTATCCATGCACGGTGCCAGTTTTGCCGGTAACCATGTAAGTCGCGCGGAAAGTGCAATACAAGCCGGATGTGATTTGATTTTAGCCTGCAATGATAGATCCGGGGCAATTTCTATTCTCGATAATCTGCAGGTTGCGGCCTATCAGCAAGGCTCTGTAATCAAACAGTTGCGTTGTACTAAAAATAAATTTTCTGTACCACTAAATAAAAATCCGGATTGGATAAAAAATAATCAGAAATTAATGCGACATGTAGAGCAGGTCTAATTAGTTTGGTACAGTGCTTGCACTCTATGTTAATTTCAATAAACTTATCAAATAATGAAATTTATTGATTATTTAATAATTAAAATAACAAGGCTGGGGATAATACAATGATCATTTATGTACATGGATTTGATGCGACGAGCCCGGGAAACCATGAAAAGGTCATGCAGTTAAAGTTTATTGATGATGATGTGCGTTTTGTTCATTACAGCACTATTCATCCTAAGCATGATATGAGCCATATTTTAAAAGAAGTGCATAAACACATCCAAAGCAGCGATGATAAATCACCCCTTATTTGTGGTGTTGGACTTGGCGGGTTTTGGAGTGAGCGTATTGGTTTTCTTTGCGGAATAAAACAAGTTATTTTCAACCCGAATCTGCATCCGGAAGATAACATGGTGGGTAAGATAGAATGGCCTGAAGAATATTTAGATATTGAAACCAAATGTGTCAGTGATTTCCGTAATAAAAATAAAAATAACTGTTTATGTATTTTATCCCGTAGTGATGAAGTGCTTGATTCCGAAGAAAGTGATCATGCACTGGCACGATATTATCAAATTATATTTGATGAGCAGCAGGGGCATAAATTCCGGGATATATCCCATCACCTGCAGACCATAAAAAAATTCAAAGAGGAATAACCCTCATCAAAATGGCGATTTTAATTGCCATTTTGTCTTTTCTTGTTTTTTTTACTATTTCCCTATTTACTTTACTGTTAATCTAGCGATAATCATGCATAATGTTTGATCTGGATCAGTAAAGCTATTGGTTTGATTTCATTACATTAAGATATTGTGTTGTTGGTTACTGCTATAACAGCCACTGCTATAAAACTGCAGCGGTCGCTTTTCACTCAATATGACTATCACTCCCAGTGTCTTAATGTAATCGAATCTAAATAGCTAGCTAACATATGGATTATTTAAGCTATTAACAAAAACTTGAGGTTATCATGCATAAAATTGTTATTGTAGGAGGAGGGGCCGGCGGCCTTGAATTAGCTACGGATCTGGGACGTAAACTCGGACGAAAGAAAAAAGCCCATGTTACGTTAGTCGATAAAAACAGAACCCACTTATGGAAACCTTTATTGCATGAAGTTGCTGCAGGTTCTCTTGATGATGGCATAGATGCGTTAAGTTATCGTGCCCATGCAAAAAATCATGGTTTCAGTTTTCAACTTGGCGCACTGGCAAATATTGATCGTGACAATAAACAGATTCTCTTATCTGAAGTGGTCGATAATGAAGGAACAAAGATTTTACCTGAATGCCAGCTGAGTTATGACACTCTGGTTATTGCTCTGGGTAGTGTCAGTAATGACTTTAATACTAAAGGCGTGCGTGAGAACTGTATCTTTCTGGATAGCCCGCAGCAGGCCAAAAAATTCCACCACCGTATGCTTAATAAATACTTACAACTTGCTGTTCATGAGACTAAGCAGGTGCGTATTGCTATTGTTGGCGCGGGCGCAACGGGTGTTGAATTATCGGCTGAGCTGTTCAATTCATTAGAGCAGGTAAATAGCTACGGTTTTGAAGATATCAAAATATCAGATCTAAAAGTGAGCCTGGTTGAAGCCGGCGATAAAATTTTGCCTGCACTGCCTGAAAGAATATCCGGCCCGGCACATAATGAGCTGCTAAAACTGGGTGTTGCTGTACGTACTCAAACCATGGTTACCGAAGCTACCCCGGAAGGTCTGCTCACCAAAGATGGTGAGCTGATCGAAGCTGATTTGATGGTTTGGGCTGCCGGTATTAAAGCGCCTGATTTTATGAAAGAGATAGCTGGGTTAGAAACCAACAGAGTCAATCAGCTGGTGGTTAAGGATACTCTGCAAACCACTTTAGATGATGATATATATGCAATAGGCGACTGTGCAAGCTGCGCTTTACCGGGTGGTGGTTTTGTTCCGCCCCGTGCCCAATCAGCGCATCAGATGGCTTCATTAGTGGCTAAAAATATTAAAGCATCACTTAAGAATAAACCATTATCTCCTTATAAATATACAGATTATGGCTCTTTAGTTTCATTAAGTAATTACAGTACTGTCGGCAGTCTAATGGGTAACCTGACAAAAGGTTCAATGAAAATTGAAGGGCGTCTTGCACGTCTGGTTTATATTTCACTGTACCGTATGCACCAGGTCGCGCTGCATGGTTATTTACGCACCGGGTTAATTACCCTGGTTGAACGGATCAACAAGATATTACGTCCGCGTTTAAAATTACATTAATAGTTCATAAGAGCATATAAAATGTAAAAAAGGTGAGTTTAATAACTCACCTTTTTATTTTCCACCAATAAAACTGTCTCTGAGATGTTTGCTTTTCAGGCAGTAAAGCAGTATCCAAACTGCAAAAACAAGCTGCACTGAAGCGGCAAAAGAATATTGGAAATGATTACTCAATAAATAATAGAGCTGTAATGCCAGGTCGATAAAGATACTTAATAATAAAAATGGATAACTATTGCGCCATAATTTTGCTACCCATGGATGTTTATCATGATCTCTTCCGGATAAAAAAAATAACCATAGCGCCATCGAGCCTGAGACTAAACCTAAATAGAAATGGATTTTATCCGGGTAAAACAAAGCTAATAATGTCTGTCCGGATTCCCGTAAAAGGAGTGATATTATTAATAATCCCCAGGTTCTGGCGAGAAAAATCAATACCAAATTAAATAATACCGGCGGTTTTAAATTACCTGAATGAGTGTAGTAGTCTAAAGGATAAAGTCTTATTTTCATTACATTCTTATTTTGTTCTGTTCTTTTGATATCTGCAAGCTTAACCGCCAAGAGCCGTAAAGCCTTTGGCGGTTATTGTTATGGCTTTAGTTAAAAGCACACATAGGACAGTAGGCATAACGTCCTTGCGGATCATTGAAGCGCGTTAATATCGCTGTTTGGGACTCTATTTTTTTCAGGGTCTCATATATGGCTGTGTTAAGCTGCAAACCTTGCGGTAACATACCGATATTTTCAGCTAAAAACTCGTTAAGAAGTTGCTGTTGTGTTGACAGGGCTGGAGAGATAACTTTTATATCGTATTCCTGCAGATTGGCTAAATTACCCGCTTTATTAATGGCATCCTGTAGATTACCCAATTGATCAACCAGACCAAGTGATTTTGCATCAGCCCCTGTCCAGACTCGCCCCTGCGCGATTTTATCAACTTCTGCAAGTGACATGTTGCGGCCCTGTGCAACAACGGATAAAAACTGTTGATAACCGTTTTCGATTCCTAATTGTAAAATATCAGCAAGTTCAGGGTTAAGAGGGCGGGTTAGATTAAAACCGGAAAGTTCCGTTGTGCCAACCCCGTCATTAAAAATACCAAAATGATTGAGGGCCTTATCGGCACTGGCAAACAGGCCAAAAATGCCGATTGAACCGGTTAAGGTGGTTGGTGCGGCGACAATATGATCTGCTGCCGATGCTATCCAGTAACCTCCGGATGCCGCCATATTCGCCATGGATACCACTATTTTTTTATCGGCTTTTTTCAAGGCGAGAATTTGCTGACGAATTTTTTCCGATGCAAAAGCACTTCCGCCGGGACTGTCGATTCGTATTACAACGGCTTTAATTTTATCATCATGCAGTGCGCCGGCTAATAGTTTACTGAAGCTTTCACCGCCGATGACTTGTGAAGATTGTACGCCGGATAAAATTTCACCCGTTGCATATACGAGGGCAACCTGATCTTTGTTACCCTTGACCTGATACCTGGGCGGAAGCGTAGAGTGATAATCCGCATAACTGATTAATTTAAATTGATGACCAGACTGTTGTGCCTGCTGTTCGAGTTCAGATAACAGATCAGTACGGCTTTTAAGATGATCAACTAATCCCGCTTGCAGAGCATAAAGCGCTGTATTACCGGCAGCACTTTTTAAGGCTGATTTTAATTGTTTTAAGGTAGGGGAGATAGACTGCACTGATAATTTACTGTTCTCTTTACGCTGTAACATCACAGTATCGATATAGTTTTTCCACAGTTGGTCCAGCCAGTGCTTATTCGCTAATTTGCTGGCGTCTGACATTTTATTTTCAGTAAAGGGTTCCACAAAAGATTTATAAGTGCCCACTTTAAAAATGTGTGGGGTAATCATTAACTTGTCCAGAGCTTCTTTAAAATAGAGGCGGTATACTGAATACCCCTGCAGCATCACGATACCTTGCGGATTAAGATAAACATTATCTGCATAACTCGCCAACAGGTATTGTGTCTGGGTGTAATTATCAGCAATGGCCGTAACTGATTTTCCCTCAGCTTTAAAGCTATTTAAGGCCTGTCCTATATCGGCGATATGGTTTAGATTTGCCGAAATTAATCCGTTGAGATCTAATAGGATGTTATTAATTTTAGGGTCATGCTGAGCGTGAGAAATGGCATTTAAAACTTCATCAATTTGATACTCGATAACCTGGTTTTCGGTGGATGCAAGCATCTGTTTGGACATCTCTCCAAAAAAATCGGCTGGTTTTTTCTGCTCTACAATAATCCCTGTAAAATTCAGATTAAGGGTTGAGTTATCCGTAATTAACAAAGGTTGCTCATCGCTGCTAAGGGCAAGCAGAATTATCGTCAGAATGGCAAAAAACACGATATTGATAATAAACAAGCGGATGCAATTAATGGTTTTTGCGGTGCTCTTAAAGAATGAATAGATTAGCCTCATGTTTCAACCTGTAAATGTCGGAGGGAAGATACCTAAGGTACTTGATGATGCCTGCAGTTTCAAATACCTGAGTATAAAAATAAAGCACTGCCTATGTAAATAAGCAGTGCTTTATAAGAGTCTAGTACGTTATGAGGGGATTAGAAGCTGGTAGTATCAATAAATAGACCAACTTTCAAATCTTCTGCCGTGTAGATAACTTTACCATCTACTTCAACAACGCCGTCAGCAATACCCATAACAAGTTTGCGCATAATCAGACGTTTCATAGTAATACGGTAAGTTACTTTTTTTGAAGTCGGTAGAACCTGACCTGTGAATTTAACGTTACCTACACCTAATGCGCGCCCTTTACCCGGACCGCCACTCCAGCCAAGGAAGAAACCGACCAATTGCCACATAGCATCAAGGCCTAAACAGCCGGGCATTACCGGGTCACCCGGGAAATGACATTCGAAAAACCACAAAGCTTTATCGATGTCTAATTCAGCAACTAATTCTCCTTTACCAAATTCACCACCATTTTCGTTAATGGTAATGATACGATCTAGCATCAGCATATTATCAATAGGGAGCTGGCAGTTACCTTCACCAAACAACTCGCCTTGACCACATTTTATTAGTTCTTCTTTTGTGTAAGAGTTTTTGCCCAACTCTTTTTGGGATACGATTTTAGTCATAGTTCACTTATTTTTAATAATTGAAATTGGTAGGGTAGTGCTGGATTGGAGTACCCTAGAAAATTTTGTGCTTACTTTATATTACAGGGTAATAACAATCAACTTTAATAACAAACTAGTTGTTATATAACCATGTTACTTCAAAATGCTTTGTCAGGCACGAGCTCGGAGACCAGAGCAAGACGCAACATGAGGTAATGGTTATTCCCTTTTCGATTGCTGCAACGCAGCACTGGTTTTCGAGCTAGCGCCCCGTAGGGCAAGGTACATTGCACCAATCTGCTTTGTTATAAAATTTCTCTGTAGAATAACTATACTGCAATTTTATGCCTGGCATCTCGGTACAATTTGCCTTGCTGACTTTGCATCTTGAAGTAGCATGGGTATATATAACCAAACCACTTGAAAATGCAGGAATCAGCAAGTTGAGAGGTGACTCCTTTCTTGTAAATCGAATTTGCATCTTGAAGTATCATGAGTATATGCAGCTTACATTTAACGGAATTTTGCCAATATTCGGCTTAACAGGCTGTGTTCCTCGTCATCCTCTTCTTTTTCTTCTTTTTGTAACAATTCAACGCGTTTATTGATTAATAAAACAACCTCGGCAAATGAAGCATTCAGTGCAAAAGGAAAAGCTTCCTGACAGTGGTTAATCCCGAATATATTGATCTTCTTTTCTTTTATCAACTGCATAGTTTGGCTATCTAAAGTCAGGTTAATCCGGTTAGCTGTCGGCATCAATATGGTGATAGGATCAGATAATAAGCCGCGCGTAAACAAACGCGTTACGGCTTGTATCTTCTGATTAATCCCGCCAATCGCTAACACATTGCCATGCTGATCTAATGCGCCGGTAACAAATAAGTTTTGTTGTACCGGAGTCTGCGCATAACAGGAGGTTACTGCCAGTAAAATAGCTAATGCAGCGCTATCACCATCACTTTCCTGATAGGATTGTTCAAAAACCACATTGCAGGAAAGTGGAAAATGATGCACATGAGTAAAAAGGTGGTTCAGGTAACCCTGGACTATCAGGGTACTTTTAGCATGTATATTACCTGCTAATTCGACTTTTCTTTCGACATCGATAATTTCACCATCACCAATCATATCACTTGCGGATACTCTGAATATCTCACCAAATTCGGTGGGATACCCCATCAACTCGACGACAGACAAGCCGTTTATCTGTCCGGTTTCCTGCCCCTGCAATTGTATTTTTAATTGTTTTTCAAGCAACGCCTGATCAGTAAAGTTTTGCGCTAATGATTGAGACTGTGATTGTAATTCAATCACCTTTTGCAGGTGTTGTGCTTCCAGTATATCCGCCTCAGGGTTGAATAATTGCGCATAGCGAAGCATTTTTTCAATCACTTCAGGTGAAAAAAGCAGCTTTTTCTGGTGTTCACACAAACTTGAAAGGTGATGAAATAATAACGCAAATGCCTCTACCGATAATGGGGTTAACTTATTGTTGTCTATCAACTGCAGACAGAAATTCTGTAACCTCTTAATATTTTCATCTGTCGCGTCCAATTGGGTAGATAATTCGGCAAATAACGAACCAACCTGATTATATTCCGGATCAATTTGTGCTAACTCATCGAGTTGATAGCGGCTGGCGACCAATATGATTTTAGTATTTACCTGATCTAATGGCGGTTGCGGGTATTTTTCTTTAAATTTGTAACCGTTAACAGCCGATGTAGCAGGTAAAGTACGGGTAATTAAGAAAGACTTAATTAAAAACCATAATGGAGGATTTACTAATAGGGGGCTGATATGCAGAATCAGGCAACCATGGTTAAAATTGAAAATTTCTCCTTGTTCAAAATAGATGTTTTTTTCTTTGCTTTGATTGAGTCGTCCGAATAATGTTTCCTGATTGTAATTAAGCAGTGCAAGCATTGGATAATCCGGCGTGCTGGATGCAAAAATCACACTGGTCGCGGCCTGCCAGTAAAGGGAGTTAAATACCAGCAAAGGTTGTGGTAATTTCTCAAAATGGCTGACAATTTGAGAGACAATAGGGTAAATCGATAACCAATTAAGTTCATTATCAGTTTGTTTTGTTAATTGGGCGGTAAAGTCCGGGGAGCATTGTGCGGCAGTGAAGGGTAACAATACTTTCTTATTACCGCCTTCTGACGAAGATTCAGACTGAGTTTTTGGGGTATTTATAGACAAATTAGCAACTCTAAATTTGCTTATTATAAGTAGCGAATGTCAATGTTGCAATGAGTAAGGCTAAATACTCATTGCATCCATACCCATGTTACTTCAAGACGCCCTGCACCCTGAAGTAACATGGGTATATTATCCGATTACAACTTGTATTTATTATAGGTTTGTTTCTGATATTTTTTTTCGCAGTGCTCACAGCGCTTTGTTGCAGGTGCTTCAGTTAACCTTGTCATGTCCAATTCTTCTTCACAATCTGAACAGAAACCATATAAACCCATTTCAATATCATTTAAAGAAGCATCAATACTTTTAATCTCTTTTATCTTATGTGATATGGAAGAGATTTCCATTCTTGAAGTTAATTCAACTAATTGATCAATAGATAACTTTTGTATCTGTTTGGCAGCCATTTTGTGGCCGGCATGGTCTGATCTCATTAAAATTTCTGAAACATCATTACGTAACTTTTCCAGAGACGCTAAAAGCTGTTTTTTAAAGTCATTTAATTTATTGGCATCAATAGGCGCCATGGGAATATCCTGTTTGCTAATCATTCTTCGCATACTAATGGCTGCATGTGAGTAACCTTATGATTTATGTCAAATTATTTTTAAAATATAAAATAAAGCAATGATCCATTTGATATGGATCAGGAAATGGTGTATACCCGTTTTTTATTTGTGGTTTCTTGGTTGCGAAGTTTATGAAGTCACATAGTTGAAGTTTAAATATTAATTTAACGATGACGGAGAGTTTGAACATTTATCAGCTTGGAATCAGTAAAAAAGTGCGTATGCTTGTGCGTTAAGTTGAATATTGCTCATCTATTGAAGAGCAATATTATCGGGCGGTTAATTTTTGTTCGCGATAAAAGCGTTTTAATCGCGATGCGAGGCGTGTCGCCATTCTAAGTAAGTTCCTTGCAACAAAGAGTAAAATGCGTTTAGCCCTGCCCTCCGGGCAGCGCTTGTTGGCTATTTTTACTGCGTTATCGCCTGTTTATGTAGAATAACTACACTACGCAGGCTCTGCCTTGCATAAAGAGCCAACAAACTGCTGCAAAAACAATCTCGAAAGATCAACAGACACTAACAGCTTCATTTATTCAGCAGTGTGAGCGAAGGTAAAATTTTACTGACCTTATCAAAACACTCCTGATATTCAGCGTCTGCATTTGAGTCCGCAACCAGTCCGCCTCCAGCCCAGCAATATATAGTACCTTCGTAGCAGAGCAGGGTTCTGATCGCAATGTTGGTATCGCTCTGTCCATCTCCGTTAATATAACCGATACTGCCGCAGTAAACCTCGCGGTGATGCGGCTCTAATTCCGCTATTATTTCCATGGCGCGTATTTTCGGAGCTCCGGTAATGGAGCCGCCCGGAAAACATGCGCGTAACAGATCTTCACTGCTATGAGATTGATCCAACTGGCCGACGACGGTGCTCACCAGATGATGCACGGCCGGAAAACTTTCAATAGCAAATAACTTAGGGACAGAAACACTGCCCGGTAAACATACTCGGCCGATATCGTTGCGTAAAAGATCCACTATCATCAGGTTTTCTGAGCGGTCTTTTTCCGAGTTTAATAATGCCTGTTTGCTGATTGTATCCTCTGTTAAATCAGCAAAACGCGGTCTTGTGCCTTTAATCGGTTTTGTTTCAACAATATTATTATGCAGTTTAATAAAACGTTCCGGTGACAGAGATAATATGACATGTTCGGGTAAGCGTAAAAATGCCGCAAAAGGCGGGCGGTTATCTGCCAATAACCTCTGATAAGCCTGGTATTCATCACCGGCATAATCTGCCTGGAAGCGTTGTGCCAGATTCACCTGATAACAATCACCGGCGAGTATATATTCTTGTATTTGAGAAAACTTATCAGCATATTGTGATTTTGTCATATTCGCTTGCCAGGACGATAACAGGGTAAAGTTTTCCCTGCCGGTAACGTTCAGGCTTTGCTTTTTTAACCAGTCAAACCTTTGCTGCCATAATATCCGGATATCTTGATCATACCCATGGTGTTTATGAACCACTAAATAATGTTGTAGTTGCTGATGATCAATGATTAACGCCCAGTTGTAAAAACCCACCGCCATTTCGGGAAGTCCGAGTCCGGTAGGCTTGTGCGCATTGTTAATATTTTCAAAAGAGTAACCCAGTTCATAGGAGAAGTAACCTAACACCCCTCCGGTAAAAGGCAGATCAGTTTCGATTTTTTGATTACAAAATAATTTTTCACGCAGGTTTTGCTGTAGAGAAAGAGGATCTGCATGGTCGTAAAAAATTTCATTGCCCTGATGAATGCAGCTTTTACCTTGATAGGTGCGCATATTCGCGATCGGCTCGGCACTGAAGATTGACCATCTGCTATCAAGATGATCCCTGTCAGCTGATTCAAGCAGAATCCCCCAATCTAAGCTTGCAATCTGTTTTTTTATATTTTTAATTTCATCGATGGTTAATGAAATAGGCGCTATTAATATATTTGAATTGGTTTTAGTCATATTTTTTAGAATTCAGGCAACAATTTTGTGATAAATGCTTTGGTGGATATGTAGTTACAGATTAACATTCTCTTTTGTATATATCAGCCTTTTATAGCCAAACAATTAGATGATGCTGATTCGCGTATCTGCAAGTGGCTTGGCTCATTACCTTCTTTTTAAGTAATTACTCAGGTCGTCGCTATTTAAGCCTATTTCATCGTTGAAAAATGCTCACAAATTCATCTGGAATGAATTTGAACATCCGAAGGATGACCCATAGGGCAAAGTACAGGATGTACGTCGTATTTAAACAACTAAACGGCGCTTTTTAGCCTTGAACTAAGCATAAATAGCTTAACCCTGAGCATTTACTGTCTATTTTTGTATAAAAGTACTCTTTTTAACGTGGTGCTGAGTAGATATACTTTTTTATTTATTACACGGAGTTTATATGACTATTATTAAGCAGCAAGATTTTGTTAACAGCGTTGCTAATGCATTACAGTTTATCTCTTATTATCATCCTATTGATTTTATAGAGGCGATGCATAAAGCTTACCTTGCTGAACAAAACCCTGCCGCAAAAGATGCCATTGCCCAAATCCTGATTAATTCCCGTATGTCCGCAGAAGGTAAACGCCCAATCTGCCAGGATACCGGTATTGTCACCGTTTTTGTTAAAGTCGGCATGAACGTGCAGTTTGAAGGTGAATTAACCCTGCAGGAATTAGTTGATTCGGGGGTAAGAAAGGCCTATACCGATCCGAGCAACCCGTTGCGGGCTTCAATCGTTGCAGACCCGGCGGGACTGCGTAAAAATACTCAGGATAATACCCCGGCTGTTGTCCACGTTGAGATGGTTAAAGGTGATAAAGTTGAGGTAATGGTTGCGGCGAAGGGCGGCGGCTCGGAAAATAAATCCAAAATGGTCATGCTTAACCCTTCAGATTCAATTGCTGATTGGGTTGAAAAAACCGTCCCAAGCATGGGAGCAGGATGGTGCCCGCCGGGGATGCTAGGCATAGGAATTGGCGGCACGGCAGAGAAAGCGGCGGTAATGGCGAAAGAGTCTTTAATGGAATCCGTCAATATTTTTGAGCTGCAGGAAAAAGCGCAAAGTAATCCGGATCAATTAAATGCGGATGAAAAATTACGTCTGGAAATAATGCAGCGCGTTAATGCATTGGGCATCGGGGCGCAGGGCCTCGGCGGGTTAACTACGGTACTCGATATAAAAATTAAAAGTTGTCCGACCCATGCAGCCTCATTACCTGTTGTAATGATCCCCAATTGCGCGGCCACAAGACATCTCCATTTTACCCTTGACGGCAGTGGTGAAGCGCAATTAGAGACACCGAAATTAAGTGATTGGCCGGAAATCTCCCGTGCTGAAGGTGAAAATGTCCATCGTGTTGATGTCAATAAGCTCACTAAAGCAGATATGGCGACTTGGAAAAGTGGTGATACGCTGCTTCTATCGGGAAAAATTTTGACCGGACGAGATGCCGCTCATAAACGTATTCATTCCCTTATCAGTTCAGGAGAAGGGCTTCCGGAGGGGGTGGACTTTAACGGCAGATTTATCTATTACGTCGGGCCCGTTGATGCGGTAAGAGATGAAGTGGTTGGTCCTGCCGGTCCGACAACCGCCACAAGAATGGACAAGTTTACCGACTTTATGCTTGAAAAAACCGGCTTACTCGGCATGATTGGTAAATCAGAGCGTGGTCAGGAAACCGTAGATTCCATTAAAAAACATCAATCTGTGTATTTAATGGCCGTTGGCGGCGCTGCTTATCTGGTTTCCAAGGCAATAAAAAAATCACGCGTGGTTGCTTTTGCTGATTTAGGCATGGAAGCTATTTATGAATTTGATGTTGAAGATATGCCGGTTACCGTGGCGGTTGATAGTCAGGGCAATAATGTCCACCAGCAGGGGCCTGCTCTGTGGAAGATTAAAATCAATGAGATTAATAACAAAATAGACGAATAATGTCGTTTTTTATTGATTGAAAATTTGGTGATGGTATAACACCCTTTGAAATATACCCTGATTGTATTAAAGGAATAATTATGTTTGAACAAGTTAGTATGGCGCCAGCAGATCCCATTTTAGGATTAACTGATGCATTTAAAAATGATCCCCGTGCTGAAAAAATTAATTTAGGAGTTGGGATTTATAAAAATGAAAATGGGCAGACGCCTATTTTAGCCACGGTTAAAGAAGCTGAAAAACGCCTGTTAGCTGAAGAGACAACAAAAAGTTATCTGACTATTGAAGGGCTTGCCGCTTATGGTGTTGCTGTTCAAAAACTTTTGTTCGGTCAGGACTCGGAAATTTTACAATCCAATCGCGCCCGCACTGCGCAAGTTCCTGGTGGAACCGGTGCACTGCGTACAGGAGCTGATTTTGCCGTTACAAAACTTGGTATAAAAAAAATATGGGTGAGTAATCCGACTTGGGCCAATCACGGCAACGTTTTTAAAACAGCTGGTCTTGAGGTTGCCCAATATGATTATTATAACCCGGAAACTAAAGACTTGGACTTTTCTGCAATGCTGGCTTCATTAGAGGGAGTTGAAGCAGGTGATTTAGTACTTTTTCATGGCTGTTGCCATAACCCGACAGGGATTGATCCAACTTTGGAACAGTGGGAAATTCTAGCTAAGTTGATCGCAGATTTAGGCGCAATTCCATTTTTCGACTTTGCCTACCAGGGATTTGCCAAAGGTGTTGAAGAAGACGCGCAGGGGCTGCGAATTTTTACCGAGTATAATAAAGAATTATTGGTTGCTAACTCTTTTTCTAAAAACTTCGGTTTGTACAATGAACGTGTCGGTGGCATTACCTTAGTCGCTGAAGATAGTGAGATTGCAGAATCTGCTTTCAGCCAGATTAAATCAGGTATCCGTTCTAATTACTCGAATCCTCCTGTGCATGGTGCTGCCATCGTTACCACTATCTTAAATGATCCTGAACTTTATTTGCAATGGGACAAAGAAGTTGCAGATATGCGTGATCGTATTAAAGAGATGCGCGAATTGTTTGTCGCAACGCTAAAAGAGATTGGTGTTACAAGAGATTTTGATTTTATCAATGGTCAGAATGGTATGTTTTCCTTCTCCGGTTTGACGGTTGAGCAGGTAAACCGCTTAAAAGAAGAGTTTGCTGTGTATATTGTTGGTTCAGGCCGCATTTCCGTGGCCGGTATGACGAAAGATAATATGCAGCCTCTATGTCATGCCATTGCTAAAGTAATCTAATCTGAACTGGTTAATTTTAAGATAAGGTTGCTTATAGCAAATTAAGCAACCTTATCTTGTTTTTGCCAACATATCTGAGTTTATAAAAAATATATGAGTAGTCGAATAAAACAAAGTTTGTTGTTTCTTGATAATCTGAAAAAAATTCCGCTTGCCGTTGAAGATGTTAATTGTCTTTTTTCGACCAAATCATTTAAAGCCGAATTATTAAAACAGATTAGCGCAGCAAAGAATCGTATTTACCTCGCTGCACTTTATCTGGAAAATGATCAGGCCGGTGAAGAGATTCTATTAGCCTTATATCAGGCTAAAAAAAACAGGCCCTCATTAGATGTGGTAGTGTGTGTGGACTTTCACAGAGCCCAACGGGGCTTAATAGGAGTGGGTAAATCGGAGGCAACAAATGCTTCCTGGTATCAGGAAGTTGCCCGGGCTAAAGGCCTCGGAGTTAAGATCCTTGGTATTCCCGTTAAACGTAAAGAATTGTTCGGCGTACAGCACCTGAAAGGTTTTATTTTTGATGATCAAGTACTTTATAGCGGCGCAAGTATTAATAATATTTATCTGAACAATAATGATAAATACCGTCTGGATCGCTATTGGTTAATCAAAAATAATGAGCTGGCGGATTCTCTGGTGCGTTTTTTACAGGTGCAATTTTTAAATAGTGACGCAGTCGCAACATTAAATAGTGAAGTGATTCCGGATTTTGCATCGCTTAAAATGGCACATAAAATATTAAGCCATAATTTGAAAACGGCAGCATATTCTTTTGACGGTCAACTCCAGACTGAACAGTTAGCGGTTACGCCGTTATTTGGATTAGGCGCACGTAAAAATAACTTGAATAAGACGATTCGCAGAATTTTCCAGGGTACCCAAGAAGAGCTAATTTTATTTACGCCCTATTTCAATTTACCGAGTGCTATTGCACGTGACATTAGTGCTTTATTAAATCGTGGTGTAAAACTTACCATTGTTGTCGGTGATAAAACGGCGAATGACTTTTTTATTCCCGATGACCTGCCTTTCAAAACCATTGGCGGCTTGCCTTATCTTTATGAAAGTAATCTTAAAAGGTTTGTCCAGAAACATCAGCAGTCAATTAATACAGAGCAATTAAATATACACCTTTGGAAAGATCAAAATAACAGTTTCCATTTAAAAGGGCTTTATTCGGATAACCGTTTTATTATGCTAACAGGGCATAATCTTAACCCCAGAGCATGGCGTTTAGATATAGAGAACGCGCTTTTAATAGATGATCCTAAACAGGAAATAAAAGGGTTAATGGATAACGAACTGTTGAGTATATTAAAAAACACCCAGAAAATTACTCACTTCAATGAGATTGAAGATATTACAGATTACCCGGTTAATGTTAAAAAACTATTAACGCGCATGCGTCGATTCAAAGCGGACAAATTGGTAAAAAACCTTATTTAACCGGCCTGAACTCGAATACGGGTCTCCGGTTAGCTTATTTAGTTAACAAATATAATTTCAACTGCCAGATGCGCGCAATTATTAGGCACTTGGTATCAAATAGCTAAATAGCAGTTGTAATGTCTGCTTCGTCAAGTATAATTCTTTTCATCAAGTGGTTAATTAAGCTCTTGATAACAGTGACAATGGTAGGCTTCTTGGTTCCTCGCATTGATAACTTGTTAACCTGGTCAGAGCCGGAAGGCAGCAGCCATAGCAAGTGATTCAAGTGCCGAGGGTTTGCTGGGGAGTCTACCACCCAATTCCCGCTCCAATCATTCTTAGCTTTCCAAAGGTCTAATGATGACTCAATACCAATCTAGGTTTGATACTTCCCTAAAAAAACAACACTTTCTCCCAAAATACTGGCCGACATGGTTTTTAATCGGACTGCTCTTTATATTCAGCTATCTTCCTATTAAATGGCGGGATCGTTTTGCTGCATTTATTGCTGATAAAATATATAACGCTAAATTTCTCACAAAACGAAAACAGATTGCCTTTACCAATTTAGGTTTATGCTTTCCGGAGTACAGTCAAGCTGAAAAAGATGCCCTGATGCGTGAAAACTTACGCTCTGTGGCACAAATATTATTATCCCTTGGTGAAATTGCATTCCGCAGTCGGAGATTTTTAATTCAGCGCATTAATTTTATCGGTGAACATTATATTAAAGAAGCTGAAGCACAGGGGAAGTCAATTATTTTTCTGGCACCGCACTGCTATGGTTTAGACTTTGCGGGCGCTGCCGCTATTTCCGCAAGGGGCTACCCGTTATCAAGTATGTTCAATGATTACCGTAATCCTATTTTTGACTGGTTTGTGACCGGCTATCGAACCCGTTTTACAAAACTGGCAGGGAAAGGAACGTTATACCATCGCTCGGAAGGATTAAAACCCGCGATTAAAAGTTTGCGTGATAAAGCGCATTTTTATTATCTGCCTGATGAGGATCATGGCCGGGAAAATAGTATTTTCTGTGATTTTTATGCCTCAAAAAAAGCAACTTTACCGGTTATAGGCCGTCTGGCCAAGTTAGGGCGCGCAGTTGTTATTCCCACTTATACGTCTTATAACGCTGCAACCTCCAAAATTGATGTAATATGCCATGCGCCACTGGAAAATTTTCCAAACGGTGATGAACAGCATCAGACTGAGTTGATGAATCGAGCTATTGAAAAAGTGATAGATGAAAATAGAGCACAATATATGTGGACGCTTAAGCTGTTAAAAACCCGCCCCGAGGAAGGGCTGGATATTTACAAAAGATAGCTAAGGTAAAAGCGTCTATCCCCATATACTTGAAAATGCTTTGTCAGGCATCTTGAAGTAACATGGGGATAAGTTTCAGTGAAAAATCATCCGCTATTTTCAGCCGTCATCCTGCGGGCCGTGCACAGCCATAAATCAGCAACACTCTTTTACTGCGCGTTTAAACGCTGCCCGGTGATACCTATACTTTCATCGCTCAGTAAATACAGATAGCTGGGCATAATCTCTTCTGTTGTCTTTAATAAAGAACTGTCTTCTGCCGGATAAGCACTGGCGCGCATTGCCGTGCGTGTAGCGCCCGGGTTAATGGCATTAAAACGTAACTGACTGTGCTCATATTCATCCGCTAAAACCTGCATCATACCTTCAGTGGCAAACTTGGATATGCTGTAAGCCCCCCAATACGCTCTGCCCTTATGACCGACACTGGATGTGGTAAAAATGACCGATGCTTGTGGTGCCAGTTGTAAAACAGGGAGCAACGATTTGGTTAGTAAAAATTGTGCGGTCAGATTGGTCTGCATGACTTCATCCCAGGTTGATTTTTCAATCTGCGCAAATGGGCCTAATGTACCTAATTGACTGGCATTATGTACCAGCCCATCGAGTTGGCCATACTCCCGTTTAATGGTATCCGCCAGGTCGATATAATGCTCCTCGCTGGCACCCTTTAAATCAACCGGTAAAATCGCAGCTTGCTGCTTGTTCAGCAGCTCAATTTGATCGTAAACCGCTTCTAATTTTTTGACAGTTTTGCCCAATAAGATGACTTTTGCACCAAGGTCTGCACATTGCAACGCGAGATTTTTACCAATTCCCGCACCTGCTCCTGTGATCAGAATTGTTTTGCCTGTTAAACAGTCAGGTTGTGCTGTAAATTCCTTCATAGGGTCTCTCAGATTGTTAAATAAGTAACAATATTAACTTTATTTCAATAAAAGACTCAATCTCTTTTGTGCCTGAGAACAGTTTTTGTCATGATATGGTGAAGGTCTGTTGATCCTGCGCGGACAAATTGCTGTAAAAATGCATGCAAAAGGTCAATAGCCCCTAGGGTCTTATATGGACTCCCGCCGTATGTCAAAAAGAAATTACAAACAAAGTTAGATGCTGGCTTATATACGGGCTCAAGTTGAGGAGCTACCTCTGGCCTCTCATATGTTTTCGCACCTTCATGACTTTTCTGTTGA
>NZ_JBFGZY010000015.1:0-36980 GCF_041586535.1 Psychromonas sp.
ATACCTGTAAAGGACGTAGGTGCTTGTTTCTACTATCATCGAATAAGATGTTTAGTTAAATAGCATTCAAAAAAAGAGGGCTTAGGCTCTCTTTTTTTTTGCTTTGCAAAAAGTAAATGTGGCGCTATACCTGTAAGGGACGTAGGTGCTTGTTTCTACTATCATCGAATAAGATGTTTAGTTAAATAGCATTCAAAAAAAGAGGGCTTAGGCTCTCTTTTTTTTTGCTTTGCAAAAAGTAAATGTGGCACTATACCTGTAAAGGACGTAGGTGCTTGTTTCTACTATCATCGAATAATATGTTTAGTTAAATAGCATTCAAAAAAAGAGAGCTTAGGCTCTCTTTTTTATTTTGGGGCTTCGGCTTTAGCCGAGCTATAGACGCTATCAGAGAAGGTGGCGCTATACCTGTAAAGGACGTAGGTGCTTGTTTCTACTATCATCGAATAAGATGTAGATAAGAACAATACAAGAAAGAGCACTAAGGTGTTCTTTTTTTTATCTCTGCAGGACGGGTATTCTGGGGCGCGGACTTCAGTCCGCATTGTCTTCATGTTCGCTGATGTGTGACGGTGGCGCTATACCTTTCAATGATGTAGGTGCGGGTTTCTACTATCATCGAATAAATCGAATAAGCTGTTTAGTCAAATGCTTGTAGGAAACTGCAGCCGTCAGCCGTCAGCTATCAGTTATCAGCTATCAGTCAATACACTCCGTCATCATCGAGGTGTTTAAATCGATGATCTCAGTGTGTATATGGCTGTCGGCTGCGAGCTATTAGCTGTCAGCCGTCAGCCTTCAGCCGTCAGCTGTCGGTGATTGGCGGTCTGTTACGTGCTCTAGGCTGCGCCCAGTGTGTCTTAAAGTGTTGCTGAGGGCTTTGCCGTGGGTGTGAGTGGCGAGTGCGGCTGCGCGCCTCACGGCTGGCGTATTTGCTTTTTGTCATGCGCGTGTCGTGCAGCGGCACCGGAATCCCGCCTTCAGTTGACAGCCGAGCCCAAAGGCTCAGTTTCAGCTGCTGCAATACCTGTTTGCTGCCGCTACTCGCAGCAGAAACAAAAAAGCCTTCGTCAAACGAAGGCTTTTATAAGAAGATCTCGGTAATGGTTAAATACCACTGCCTTGTTCTTCAACATCATCTTCATGCAGGCCACATTCGCGTTTCAGACCGAAGAAACGGGTTTCCTCTTCACTCATGCCCGCCTCCAGCGGACGCGATGTCTGTACGTCACCGACGGACACATAACCCTGTTCCCAAAGCGGATGGTATTCAAGATTATTTTCCTGCAGGTAATAATGTACCTGTTTGTTGCTCCAGTCGATAATCGGCAAAAATTTAAAGCAGCCATTTTGGATGCTTAAAACGGGCAAATGTCCCCGGCTGGATGCCTGTGAGCGGCGTAAACCTGAAAACCAGGTCTTGGCATTCAACTCTTTAAGCGCGCGCTTCATGGGCTCAACTTTGTTGATCAGGTTGTAGCGGGTTAAGCCTTCAACCCCTTGCTCCCACAATTTTCCATAACGTGCTTCCTGCCAGGCGCTGCTCTGCTCGGCACGATAAATTTTAAGATTTAAATTTAAACGCTCAGTCAGATCATCAATAAATTTATAGGTTTCAGGAAACAGATAACCGGTATCGGTTAAAATAATCGGCGTATCCGCTTTCTCCCGGGTAATCAGGTGCAGGCACACTGCAGCCTGAATACCAAAGCTTGAAGATAAAACAAATTCACTTTCAAGGTTTTCGATAGCCCAGCGCACTCTCTGCTGGGCTGTCATCTGCTCAAGTTGTTTATTAGTTTCTGCAAGTGCCTCAGTACATTGCGCCTTATCCAGGGTCAACAGATAGCTGAGATCCAGTTTAGAAGCGGTGTCGCTGATTTGTTTAATCATGAAAATCCCTAGAAGCAATAACTACTTCTTTGATAATGCCTGCGCGAATAACAAAATCACCAAAACCTTCTGCTGCCTGACGCTCGCTTGCCCAGCGTGCGATTAGCTCATCCAGGGTGGCGAGAATAGTCGCTTCATCGATATTCTCCTGATACATTTTAGGTATACGCGTACCGTTAGTATTACCGCCAAGGTATAAATTGTAACGCCCAGGGGCTTTACCCACCAGACCAACTTCAGCAAGCATTGAACGGCCACAGCCATTAGGACAGCCGGTGACACGCAAAATAATATGCTCTTGTGCAACACCATGTTTTTTCAGCATGCCTTCAACATCACTCACTAATCCCGGCAGATAACGCTCAGCTTCCGCCATCGCTAACGGACAGGTCGGCAAAGCAACACAGGCCATCGAGTTAAAGCGCTGCTCAGTGTGGCTGTCATCAATCAGGCCGCATTTCCGTGCGAGGCTTTCAATGGTCTCTTTTTCCGCTTCCGGCACGCTGGCAATAATCAGGTTTTGATTCGCGGTCATGCGGAAATCACCCTGGTGAACTTTGGCTATTTCCACTAAGCCTGATTTCAGCGGTTTACCCGGATAATCGAGAATACGGCCATTTTCAATAAACACCGTTAAGTGCCACTTATTATCGCTGCCTTTAACCCAGCCGATACGATCACCACGCTCTGTAAATTCATAAGGGCGTGATGGTGCAAACTTAATACCGGAGCGTGATTCAACTTCGCCTTTAAATTTCTCTACCCCATGGGTTTCCAGCGTATATTTTGTACGGGCGTGAGAGCGGCTGACACGGCCGCCTAAATCGCGCTGCGTGGTCACTACCGCTTTGGCGATTTCCAAAATATCGTCAACGGCGATAAATCCAAAATCATCGGCTTTACGCGGGAAAGTGGTTTTGTCACCATGAGTCATACCCAGGCCGCCGCCTACCAATACGTTAAAACCAACAACTTTTTCGTCTTCAACAATAGCCACAAAGTTAAGGTCATTAGCATGCACGTCCACATCATTAAATGGTGGCAATACTACTGCGGTTTTAAATTTACGCGGCAGGTATGTTTCGCCATAGATTGGCTCTTTTTCTGTTTCATGAACTTTTTCACCATCCAGCCAGATTTCCGCAAAGGCATTACTGTGCGGTAATAACAGTTCACTGATTTTTGTCGACCAGTCATAAACCTGCGCATGTAAATCAGACTGCATCGGATTTGATGTACAAATCACATTACGGTTAACGTCTCCTGCGGTAAAAATTGAGTCAATGTTCGCTTTGAACTTCAACTCCTGAAATACCGATTTCAGATTACGTTTATAGATGCCGTGGTATTGAAACGTTTGTCGTGTTGTCAAACGGATGCTGCCTGCATCAGTTAATTCGCTGGCAATCCGGTCAATCTCCAACAGTTGCTGCGGGGTTACCACACCACCGGGTAAACGGGCACGTAACAGGAATGAGTACAAAGGCTCCAATTTCTGTTTTTTACGCTCAGCACGGTAATCGCGGTGATCCTGCTGGTATAAACCATGGAACTTAACTAACTGCACTTCGTCAGAGGGAAAAGCACCAGTGGTATTATCATTAAGTCCCTCAACTAATTTACCGCGGAGAAAGTTACTTTCAATTTTAATTCGTTCGTTATCGTGTAATTTCTGGCTCATTAGTAGACATCCCTCTGGTAACGTTTTGCTTGACGTAATTCGGTTAAATATTGTTCAGCATCTTCAAGGCTTTTGTTACCTTGTGCGCCGATAATTTCGATCAGTGTTTGTTGTACATCTTTGGCCATCCGGTTGGCATCACCGCAAACATAAAAATGCGCGCCATCCTGCAGCCATTGATAAATTTCATGACCCTTTTCTCTGAGACGATCCTGGACATAAATTTTCTCAGCCTGATCACGGGAGAAGGCTAAATCCAGATTGGTTAATAGACCTGATTTTAGGAAACCCTGCCACTCTGTCTGGTATAAAAAATCTTCCGTGAAAGTCTGGTCACCGAAAAACAACCAGTTTTTACCTGTTGCTTCGGTTGCGTCACGTTCCTGTAAAAATGCACGGAAAGGCGCGATACCTGTACCCGGTCCAACCATAATGATTGGCGTTTCCGGATTAGCAGGTAAACGGAAATTGTGGTTATCTTCGATAAACACCTTCACTTCACCACCTTCCTGCAGGCGCTGACCGAGGAAGCTTGATGCGCCGCCCTGACGTGTTTCACCCTGTTCATTCTCAAAGGTTACCGTACCCACGGTAAGATGCACTTCCTGCTCTACTTCAGTTTGGCTTGAAGCAATAGAGTATAAGCGCGGGCTGAGTCGACGCAGCAATGCCAGGAAGTTTTCAGCAGTAACCGCTTCATTACCTGTATCACTGAGTACATCAACAACTTGATGAGTATTGGCAAAATCACGTAACTTATTTTTATCTTCAGCAAGGGCTAATAATGTTTTATTATCGGTTAACTTAGCATAACCTTCGACAAATGCCGGATGCGTACCGGTTAGCTCGAAATATTCAGTTAAGGCCTGCTGCAGAGAGACACTTTTATCGTCAATCTGAACCTGCGCCTGCGGGTCAAGTTTCAGTTTGTTAATGATCGCTTCAACCAACAGCGGATCGTTTTCGAACCAGACTCCTAATGCATCTCCCACTGAGTAATGCAGATCCGAACCTTCCAGATCAATTTCGATATGACGGACATCTTTAGCTGAACGATCGCCGGTAATTTTTTGCTGGGTTAGCAGGGTTGCCGTAAACGGATTCTGTTTATCATATTTATTTGCCGTTTGCGGGCTGCCGGCTAGAGGTTGAGAAGCGGCTACAAAGCCACCTTTTTCAAGAGTTTCTTCCACTTTGCTTAAGGCTTTTTCAAACCATTCCGCGGTCACTGTCTCATAGTCAACATCAGCATCCAAGCGCTCGACAATGGCGGTTGCGCCAAGGGCGGTTAAACGCTGGTCAAAATCTTTGCCGGTCTGACAGAAAAATTCATAGCTTGAATCGCCAAGGCCTAATACCGCAAATTTTAAGTTATCCAGTTTAGGGGCTTTTTTACTGGCTAAAAAGGCGTGCAGATCAATGGCATCATCAGGTGCTTCGCCTTCACCATTGGTACTTACGACAACAATAACATGACTTTCATCTTTGATATTTTTAGCTTTGTAATCGGCCATAGAAACTAAAGTATGTGTTATTCCTTTAGTGTCCGCCAGTTGTGCTAACTGTTCCGCAACCCCTTTACTGTTACCGGTCTGTGAGCCGAATAAAATAGTCAGGTGTTGTCCTGAGCTGACCGCGGTTTCCACGGCTGCAGGAGTATGGCTTACACCTGCAAGGTAGCCGCTTACCCAAGCTGTTTGAACGGGCGTTAAATCGGCTATAGCTTGCTGCAGCTTGGAGAGCTGCAGCTCAGATAAAGGAGAAGTTAAGGCCGAGATGTTTTTTAAAGCCATGCTGATATTCCCATAATTCTATTAAGATGTGAGCATATTACGGGTTGCATTGGCAAGAACAAAAGAATAAAAAATGATTTTGTATAACTAAATAGAATTTAAGCGCGGATATGATGATGTCAGCCGAAGGCCGACAGCTCGCAGCCATTTGCTTAGAAATGTATTTCCATACCGGCAAACAGGCCTTTGTTTTCCTGGTCGAGGTTATTAATCTCAGCATCCTGAAAACGGTAACCCGCACGCACGGCGATATTAATAATTGCATCAGGATTGAAGGTATAGGCCACTCCCAGTTCGATATCATTTGCTTTATCGCTGTTTAGTGAGCCGCTAATGATTTCCGCAAAGGCGTTGATGCCGGTTGCAGGAACAAAAAACTTCGCCGCAGCATACGCCTGAGCCAGGTCTGATGAGAGATTCTGGAAGTCACTGTCCAGATGGGTATAGGCCAGACCTAAATCAACTTCAAACAGGTCATTATTAAATAGTTGGTAATAGAGAATCGCATTGCTCGCAGAGCTGTCTATTTTCGTCGAGCCTGCCTCTGTTTCGCTGCTTAAGTCTGAATATTTCAGTTTTGCATTAGGCAGCATAGGAATAAAATGCTCAAAGGCAAGGTAACCAGATAAGTTATTGGTTTCTTTGAGATCTTCCCCTGAAACTGACTGGCTGGTGTCTGTAGTGCGGTAATCAAGTCCTGCGTACACATCCACCATAGCCGTAGCCGGCATACACATCGCGCTAGCGATGATAGTCGCACTTATTTGTTTTTTCATTATTACTCCTGGTTTGTTTTTTGTTGTTCTTGTCGGTCGCTTGCAGCCTGTCTTTTGGGCGAGTTATGCGACAGCATAGTGTTACGAGCGGGCAAAGCTCTGCGTGCCCTGTTTTCTTTAATTGAGCAAAGAGCATGACTTCTTCGAACTGCGAAACTACGTTTCGGTTTCTGATCGTCTACACGCCGTCAGGGCGGAATACCAAGTTTATTAAATTTTGCCTTTATTTGCAGGATAAATCCTGCGCCCCGAAAAACAAAGAACAGCATCATTGGTTATGGGCTTATATATAAGATTTAGGCTCGCAGGCCACTGGGGATAGCCGTAAGCTGTTATTTATGCATAGTCATTTTTTTATGGGAGCATTAACTTTAATCTGCTCACCGTTATCAAAATATAACAAAATAGCAACGGACTGGCCCTCTTTAAGTGGCTGCTTTAAATTAACAAACATCACATGGTAACCGCCCGGCTGTAATGCAACGGTATTTTGCGCTTGAATACTCACTTCTGGAACCTGACGCATTTTCATCATACCGTCTGCATGTATATGGGTATGCAGCTCTACGCGATCCGCGATATCACTCGCGGCGGCGATCAGTTTAACCTCTTCATTGCCGGTGTTGTTGATCACCATAAAGGCCGCACTGTTTTTGCTGTTAGGCGGTGTCGCTCTGACGTAAGCATCTTCAACGCTTAGCTGAGTGGCAAATACCTGTGTGCTGAGCAGCAATAAACCGCTCACTAATAATGAAGTGATGATTTTCATGGGCAGTCCTTATTCTTTTTAAAAAAGTAATAATAGATGAACAGGGCGGATAACAGCCAAAAGCCGAATTTAAAGATAAAGGATAAGGTGCTCAATAGAATAAAGCTGACAATCATAATCACGGCAATCACCGTTAAGCTGAGCACCGAGATACCAAACATAAACAAAATAAATACACTGAGCAACAGGGCGGCCAGCTCTAACATATAAACTCCTATAAACCCTTCAGCAAAAAAAATGCAAAGCCCATTGCTGCACTTTGCATTTTTTGTCAACTATCACCCCGGTAGAAAATTAACTGCGCAGTGCTTTTTCTCCGCGGGCAATACCGCAGACACCGGAGCGAACTACTTCAACGACTTCACCGGTATCTTCAAGCGTTGCAATAAATGCATCTAACTTCGCGCAGGTACCGCTTAATTGAATGGTATAAAGGTTCTGAGTGATATCCACAACTTGTCCGCGGAAAATATCGGCGCAGCGTTTAATCTCCTCACGGGTTTCGGTTAAAGTACGCACTTTAATCAGCATCAGTTCCCGTTCAATGTGCGGGCCTTCGGTTAACTCCGACACACGCAGTACATCAACCAGTTTGTGCAGCTGTTTCATCATCTGCTCAAGTCTGGCGTTATCAGGCACGACAGTAGTGATGGTCATGCGCGATAAAGTTAAATCATTGGTGGGTGAAACCGTTAATGATTCGATGTTGTAACCACGTTGCGAAAATAAACCAACAACACGCGACAGAGCACCGGATTCATTTTCAAGTAATACAGAAATAATGTTACGCATTGGTCTTCTCCGTTTTGCTTAAGTACATATCTTCCATGCTGCCGAATTTAATTTGCATTGGGTAAACATGTTCTTCCGGATCAATCATAATATCTAAAAAGACCACGCGATCTTTTAATTCAAAGGCACGTTTCAATGCCGGTTCAAGTTCGTCAATAGTATCCACTTTAATACCAATGTGATTGTAAGCTTCTGAAAGTTTTACAAAATCAGGTACGGATTCCATATAAGAGTGAGACTGGCGGCCACCGTAAAACATCTTCTGCCACTGTTTAACCATGCCTAAGGAGCGGTTGTTAAGCAATACAATCACCACTGGGATATTGTATTGCATACAGGTTGATAACTCCTGGATATTCATTTGAATTGAACCATCTCCGGTTACACAGACAACCGGGCGATCCGGGAAGGCAATTTTACAGCCAATGGCTGCAGGCAGACCAAAACCCATAGTCCCTAAACCGCCGGAATTAATCCATTGGCGCGGTTCTTTAAACGGGTAATAGAGGGCGGCAAACATCTGATGTTGACCGACATCAGAGGTAATAATCGCATCACCGTCAGTGATTTTGTATAAGCTTTCAATAACCTGCTGCGGTTTAATGTGTGTCTCTGACGTTTTGTAAGCAAGACAGTTTTTGCCGCGCCACTCTTCTATTTTTTTCCACCAGCGGCAAATAAGCTCGCTGTCATTGCTTGCCTGCGTTTCATCGAGCAGGTTTAACATCTGCTGCAGGACGATTTCGATAGAGCCGACAATCGGTAAATCCACATGGATATTTTTTGAAATAGAGGTCGGATCAATATCGATCTGCATTATTTTTGCCTTCGGACAGAACTTGGCAACATTATTGGTTACACGGTCATCGAAGCGCGCACCCACTGCAAAAATAAGATCGGCATTATGCATCGATAAATTGGCTTCGTAGGTACCGTGCATACCGAGCATACCTAGGTTCTGCGGATGCTGGCCGGGAAATGCGCCTAACCCCATCAGGGTATTGGTAACCGGCAGATTGAGTTTTTCGGCAAGCTCTATCACCTGCTCTGAGGCGTTTGCCTGAATAGCACCGCCGCCGACATAAAGTACCGGTCTTTTAGCCGCTAATAATGCCGCTAAAGCACGTTTAATCTGTCCTCTGTGGCCGCTAACCGTTGGCTTGTAAGAGCGCAGTTCAACGGATTTAGGGTACTCATAGGGAAATTTATGGAGCGGGTTCTGTACATCTTTTGGTAAATCAACGACCACTGGGCCAGGACGTCCTGTTGATGCCAGATAGAAGGCTTTTTTAATGGCCATCGGAATTTCCTGGGCAGTACGGCATAAAAAGCTGTGTTTTACCACCGGCCGGGATACCCCGATCATATCCGTTTCCTGGAAGGCATCATCGCCAATCCAGTTGGTTGGTACCTGTCCTGAAAGCACTACCAGTGGAATGGAATCCATATAGGCTGTGGCTATCCCGGTTATACAGTTTGTTGCGCCGGGTCCTGCAGTCACAAGTACTGTACCGACCTTGCCGGTCGCGCGAGAATAGGCATCGGCCATATGCACTGCGGCTTGTTCATGGCGGACTAAGAAATGTTCAATATCGCTGCATTGAAAAATCGCATCATAGATATCTAATACGCTACCACCAGGGTAACCGAAAATATGTTCAATACCTTCGTCTTGTAGGGATCGGACAACCATCTCGGCGCCAGATAACATCTCCATAATATTCTCCTTTATACAATTGGTAAATTGCGTCACTTCCCACCTGTATCGGGTGAGGGTGAACCTTTGTTTTAGCCAAACTGCTTTAATATGACTCATAGACAGTTTGAATATAGTGAAGCGTAACTTTACTTTAATGAAAAATAATTGCATCAATAAAATGTTAAAAAATCAGCTTATTTTTATTTTTTGCAGGTGGTTGGCAAAAGATCCGTAACACAGGCGACATTCAAAGCGGGCAGGGCAGCTACTTTACCTGCTTATTTATTTTTAATCTGATCTGTTTATTTGCCTTGATATTGGTTAAAATTCGTCTCTTTTTTTATCATTAACTAATTGAGATTTTTGATGTTCGAAGTAAATCCTATTTTAAATAAAGTAAAAGATCTGACTGAGCGCACCGAAGTGCTTAGGGGGTACCTTTGACTATGATGCTAAATCTGAACGTTTAGAAGAAGTTAGCCGCGAATTAGAATCACCTGAAGTGTGGAATGAACCTGAACGTGCGCAGGCATTAGGTAAAGAACGCAGTGCACTGGAGCTGGTTGTTGAAACCATTGATACCATGACTGCGGGCATGGAAGATATTCTTATGCTCGTAGAGATGGCCACTGAAGAAGAAGATCAAGACAGTTTTGATGAAGCCGTAGAAGAAGTCGGTGAACTGGAAAAAAAATTAGAAGTATTAGAGTTCCGCCGGATGTTCTCCGGTAACCACGATGCCTGCTCCTGTTATTTAGATATTCAATCAGGCTCCGGCGGCACAGAAGCGCAGGATTGGGCAAATATGCTATTGCGTATGTATCTGCGCTGGGGTGAAGCCCACGGTTATAAAACCGAGCTGATGGAGGTTTCTCCCGGTGATGTGGCAGGCATAAAAGGTGCGACTATCCGTTTCAGCGGCGAGTATGCGTTTGGCTGGTTACGTACTGAAACCGGTGTGCACCGCTTAGTGCGCAAGTCACCTTTCGATTCAACCGGTCGCCGTCATACCTCATTTGCATCCGCATTCATCTACCCGGAAATTGAAGATAATATTGATATCCAGATCAATCCGGCGGATCTGCGCATTGACGTTTACCGGGCATCCGGTGCGGGCGGGCAGCACGTAAATACCACTGAATCTGCGGTACGTATTACCCACGTACCGACTAATATCGTGGTGCAGTGTCAGAATGACCGCTCCCAGCATAAGAATAAAGATCAGGCAATGAAGCAGTTAAGAGCAAAATTGTATGAGTATGAACTGCAGAAACAAAATGCCGAGAAACAGATCAGCGAAGATAATAAATCGGACATTGGCTGGGGCAGTCAAATACGTTCATACGTGCTCGATGATGCGCGGATTAAAGATTTGAGAACCGGCATTGAAAGCCGTAATACCCAGGCTGTGCTGGACGGCGGTTTAGATAAATTTATCGAAGCCAGCTTAAAGTCAGGATTATGAGCTAACAGCTAACAGCTAACAGCTAACAGCTAACAAATTAACAAACCAAAATTAATAGTGGAAGATAATAGGAACAACCATGTCAGAGCAGAATCAAGCAGAAGCACCACAAGAAGAGTTAAATGAGATCATGGCACAGCGTCTAGCCAAATTAGATGCCATGCGTGAAAAGGGGCAGGCATTCCCGAATGACTTCCGCCGTGACAATATTTCTGATGATTTACATAAGCTTTATGATGATAAAACAAAAGAAGAGCTGGAAGAGTTAGGCGTTGAAGTGACCGTAGCCGGACGTATGATGATGCGTCGTATAATGGGTAAAGCCAGTTTTGCCACTATCCAGGATATGGGCGGCCGTGTTCAGGTTTACGTTACCCGTGATAATCTGCCGGAAGGTTTCTATAACAATGAATTCAAAAAATGGGATTTAGGCGATATCATCGGTGCAAAAGGGGTATTATTTAAAACCCAGACCAATGAGCTAAGTATCAAAGTCAGCGAGATCCGCATCTTAACCAAAGCACTGCGTCCGCTGCCTGATAAATTCCACGGTCTTTCTGATACCGAAGCCTGTTACCGTCAGCGCTACCTGGATCTCATTGCCAATGAAGACTCACGTCGTACTTTTATTCTGCGTAACAAAATCATTAGCGCTATCCGTAACTACTTAATCGAACAGCAGTTTATGGAAGTAGAAACGCCCATGCTGCAGGCGATTCCCGGCGGTGCGGCGGCAAAACCTTTTGAAACTTTCCATAATGCACTGGATCTGCAGATGTATCTGCGTATTGCACCGGAATTAAACCTGAAACGTTTAGTAGTCGGTGGTTTTGAGCGTGTTTTCGAAATCAACCGCAGCTTCCGTAATGAAGGTCTGTCAACACGACATAACCCTGAATTCACCATGATTGAATTCTATCAGGCTTATGCTGATTACATCGATCTGATGAACCTGACAGAAGATATGTTACGTCATATTACTGAAACCGTATTAGGCTCAAGTATTGTTAAATACGGTGATCAGCAGTTTGATTTTGGTGCGCCGTTTATCCGTATGACCATGAAAGAGTCGGTACTGGCATACAATGAAGAGATTGAAGCAGCTGAACTGGAAAGCATGGACAGCCTGAAAGCATTAGCAGCACGTCTGCATGTTAATCTGAAAGAGGGTTGGGGCGAAGGTAAAGTGTTAACTGAAATCTTTGAAGAGACCACTGAGCACAAACTGATCCAGCCGACCTTTATCACCGCATACCCAGCCGAGGTTTCACCTCTTGCACGCCGTAATGATCAGGATCCAAGCGTAACCGATCGTTTTGAGTTCTTTGTTGGTGGACGTGAACTGGCCAATGGTTTCTCTGAGCTGAACGATTCTCAGGATCAGGCTGAACGTTTTATGGATCAGGTTGCACAGAAAGAATCCGGTGATGATGAAGCGATGTTCTACGATGCCGATTATATTACCGCACTGGAGCACGGTTTACCGCCAACAGCCGGTGAAGGTATCGGTATTGACCGTCTGGTGATGTTATTCACTGACAGCCATACTATCCGTGACGTGTTATTGTTCCCGCATATGCGTCCACAGGCAAAATAATGGTTTGAGGTTTTGGCCTTGCATTTATATTATCAGCCTCACCTAGCGTGGGGCTTTTTTTTACCTGTTGTTTCTCCCACTCCACGCGGGAATGTTGTTGCAGCCGAATTGCTTTATCATATGCTTTCGCTGCTGGCGTTTGCTTTAACTTTCATTGTTGGTGTTTTCGCCCTGACGGCGAGTCACTTTTTCTCAACAGCAAGAAAAAGTAACCAAAAAGTGCCGCCCCTTAGCCATTTTTTGAACCTACCAATCAGCCATCACTTTTTAACGCACCGACTTGGAATGTACATCCCTATACATGCCAAGCCTACAAAATCTTCCATGATTTTATTGCTAAAGCGATACCTGCCTGCTAGAAAAATGGAAGGGGATTAATGTAGCCGCATTGTTTTGCGAATAAATAGCACAAGACAAAATGCAGGGCAGTTTAGCTATTAATGTCGCTGACTAGCCGATTTAGTTGTTCACAAGCTTTCGCTTTAAACGTTTGGTTTAAATTTATTTGTTGGCTCTTTCGCCCTGACGGCGATTAGACGATGAGAAACCGAAACACTGTTTCGCAGTTCGAAATCGTCATGCTTCTAAATGCCGAGAAAAAGTAGGCAAAAAGCGTCACCCCTAGCCATTTTTTTAATCTTGCACTGCCCAACCACTTTTTAACGCACCAGTTCGGAACGCACAGGGATGTGCGTTCCGAACTGGTGCGTTAAAAAGGGATTTATTTATCAAGATAAAAAAACGTTCGGCGAATTGAACGACAGTTCAGGTTTATGAGCGGGATAGGCTCTGCCTTCCCTGTATACGGCACTGTGAGTTATGCGACAGCATGGTGTCACGAACAAAACTTTCATTCCCTAAGCTGTTGAGAGAGCATAGCTCTCTCGAACTGCGAAACTGCGTTTCGGTTTCTCATCGCTTACACGCCGTCAAAGGCGGAATACCAACGTTGAATGTTACACCAAGTGCTATCAAGCTCGGAATAGCAACTGTAAATCACCCCGCAGCTCATCGCTCATCGCTCATCGCTTGCAGCCCGCAACCGTCTACTGATAGCTAATAACCCGCAACCCTTTAATCCCTCGGTATTTCCATATTTCTTGCACATTCCCCGGTTATCATAGCCGACTCAATAAAATGATTCGCAGGCTACCTGTTGTTAACATGCTTGTAAATCGAACCTCTTTCCAATGAGCGCTCCTGGTATACACCCCAATCAAGATCTGCCGGCGAAATTACATTTAACCATTTTATGAAAAATACAAGCAATTGGAGTTTGAAAAATAATGATATTTTTACGGATAAAGCATAAGTTAACCGGGCTGTTGAGGTTAACTTTACTGGCTTTGGTGGTTTACGCGGGAAACAGCGGGTCTGTCTCTGCCACTGAATTTTCAGCCAGTTTTAACGATGCTGATATTCTCGAATTTATCAATATTGTCGGCAAAAACTTAAACAAAACCATTATCTTAGATCCCGGGGTGCGCGGTAAGGTCAGCGTGCGCAGTTACACTCAGCTTAATGAACGGCAGTATTACCAGTTTTTTCTCAATGTATTGGAAGTTCACGGTTTTGCGGTTATCGAAATGGATAACGGCATACTCAAGGTTATCAAAGCAAAAAAAGCCAAAGTGTCCGGGGCGCCGGTTGTTGATGCGGCTTCACGGCTTAGCAGTGATGAAATGATCACCCGCGTTGTCCCCGTGGCGAATGTTTCCGCCCGCGAACTGGCGCCGTTATTACGTAAACTCAATGACAGTTCCGACGGCGGTAATGTCGCCTATTACGATCCCGCCAACGTGATTATGCTCACCGGACGCGCCGGGGTTATCAACAGTTTGGTGGAGATTATTGAGCGTGTTGATAAAGCCGGTGATCAGGATGTTGATATCATTAAGCTTGAGTTTGCCAGTGTGTTAGACGTTGTCGATATTGTCGAGTCCATGCAGAGCAGCACATCGGACAGCAAAAGCAGCACGCCAAGCATTTTAAAACCGCGTTTAGTAGCCGATCAACGCAGCAACTCAGTCATTATCAGTGGTGAGCCGAAAATACGTCAGCGCATTATTAAGCTGGTGAAATCATTAGACACCGAGATGCACAATAGCGGCAATACCCGGGTGTTTTACCTGCAGTATGCGACTGCCAGTGAGGTAGTGGACGTACTAAAAGGGGTGAGCGGCAGTGTGGAACAATCTGTTGGTAGTAAAGGCAGCGCTGCGGCCAGGCAGTCTGATCTGAGTATAACCTCCCACGAGGGGACCAACGCTATTATTATTTCAGCACAACCAGCGTTAATGTCCTCTTTAAGTAACATTATCCGTCAGCTTGATATTCGCCGTGCCCAGGTGTTAGTTGAGGCGATTATTGTGGAGGTTTCAGAGGCTGATGGTATCAATCTTAATGCGCAGTTCGTTGCTAAGCTTGGTGGAACATCATTCAGTGACAATGGTGTCAGTACATCGGATATGGTGTCGGCGTATATCAGCGCGGAAGAAGACGATGACTATAATGATGCAGCAGATGCGCTATCTAGTCTCTCTGGCGGTATTTTCGGCTTTGGCGACAGCGATTGGGCCTTTATCCTGCAGGCGGTGAGCAGTTCAAGTAGCGCAAATCTGCTTTCCACACCCAGTATTACCACCCTGGATAATCAGCAGGCAAGTTTTGTGGTGGGTAATGAAGTGCCGGTGTTAACCGGCTCAACGACCACCAGCAGCAGTGATACGTTTTCAACGGTTGAGCGTGAAGAGGTCGGTATTAAATTAACCGTTACCCCGCAGATCAACAAGGGTAATACCATCAAAATGGTGATTGAGCAGGAGGTTTCCAGCGTGCAGGGCTCCACCAGTGTGGATATTATTTTCGCCACACGTTCGGTCAATACCACGGTATTAGCTAAATCCGGACAGACCATTATCCTCGGTGGTCTGATCAGTGAAGAGGTTAATGAAAGCGTCGAGAAAGTGCCGTTATTAGGGGATATTCCCTGGCTTGGTAATCTGTTCAAATCGACCATCAGCACCACCGAAAAAAGTAATCTGATGGTGTTTCTGCGGGCTACTATTATCCGTGACGATCAAACTATGGGGGCCCTGAGTAGTCGTAAATACCGTCTGATCAGAGATATTCAGCAGGGGCAGCGTAGTAGCGGCATTAACCTGATGCCGAATGAGAATGCGCCAATCTTACCGGAATGGGGTAAAAGCCACGAAATTAACCCGGAAGATTTCAGCGCGGTAAAAAACAGGATAGAAGTTCAGGCAGAGCAACAATAATCTGCTGACAGCAACTTAAAGTGGCAGTTTTATCGGGAGGCTTAATCGCTGCCGGCAAACATAAAAATAAAAGCAGCGATCTGTATCAAAAAATGATTAATACAATGCTTCTCACCTCTGAATTTAAATATTATTTTTAGCATAGTTGCAAGTATCATGTTAGATATGTAATGTAAAACATATTTTGTAGATTTTAGATTTATACCCATGATACTTCAAGATGCAAAGTCAGCAAGGCAAATTGTGCCGAGATGCCAAGCATAAAATTGCAGTATAGTTAATCTACATAGAGATTTTATAACAACGCAGATTGGTACAAGTTGCCTTGCCCTACGGGGCCCTAGCTCGAAAACCAGCGCTGCGTTGCAACAATCGAAAAGGGAATAACCATTACCTCATGCTGCGCCTTGATCTGGTCTCCGAGCTCGTGCCTGACAAAGCATTTTGAAGTAACATGGGTATATAGGAGTTATATGAAAAATTCAGGTTTTACTGTTGTGGAATTGCTGATTACGCTGGCTCTCGGGGCAATATTATTATTTATCGGCATACCCAGTTTTAAAGAGACTAGCAGCAGCAGTAATATGATCTCCAGCAGCAATGAGATGGTTGGGGCATTTAATTATGCACGTATGGAAGCGGTCAAACGGGGCAATACCGTGTTCTTAGGGCAGCGCGATGGTTCAAGCTGGACCGGCGGGCTGGTGGTCTGGATCGATGCAGATGCCGACAGCAGCTTCGATACAGGTGAAGAATTACGCTTGTGGGAGCCTTTGAAAAGCGGCAGCACAGTGGTCAGTTCCAACAGCAGGACAAGCTTTGTCTTCAAGGCTTCCGGCGAAGTCAATAATGCAGATGTTTTGAAACTTTGTGATGACCGCAGCGGAGAGCAGGGACGGCAAATTGAGATTTTAATATCCGGTGCAATTTTTGCTGAGAAGGTGACTTGTGGATAAAAATAATCAAATATACCATCGCAAATTAAACTTCAGAAAAAACCGATATCAGCAGGGCAGCTCTCTGCTGGAGATATTGGTTGCTGTATTTATTCTGGCAATTGGCTTGCTCGGGCTGGCGGCGCTGCAGGCTAACAGCCTAAAAAATATCAATAACTCCCAGTTCCGCACGTTAGCGACCACTTTTGCTTATGATATGGCTGAACGGATGCGCTCTAATCAGGTTGGCATATCAGAAGGAGGTTATGACGCTATAACCGCTTCGGTGAGCAAACCCAGTTGCGGCCCTTGTACTCCTGTTCAGCTTTCCCAGCGTGATGGTTACCAGTGGAATCAGCAAATCAGTCTGCCTGTTATGTCCGGTGGATTGCCGACAGGCAGCGGCACGGTCACTAAAATCAATAATGACCCGCTATTGTTCGCTATCACGGTGGCATGGCAGGAGCAGCAGCGCGATAGCAGTGGCGGAAAGGTGGACAGTGCGGATTTTACCTTAACTATTCAGCCTTAACAGATATATTCAAATCACCAGAACCGGCTCTTTTCTGTATTTTCAAGTAATTTGGGTCTAGATTTAGCAAATAGCAAATAGCAAATAGCAAACAGGAAAACACACTTTCGGCTATACACTTTTACTCTAGAGGGAACTATGGGTATTTGCACAAAAAACAAGCTTCATTTCGGTCGGCAACGTGGCTTATCAATTATCGAACTGATGATCGCCTTATCGCTGGGATTACTGGTGCTCTTTGCTGTCCTGCAGGTGTTTACCGCCAGTCTGCAGAGTGCCAACCTGCAGAATGCATTTTCCCGGGTTCAGGAAAACGGCCGGATGGCGATCCAGATGCTCAGCCGTGATATCCGCTCCGCCGATTATTGGGGCTGTATGAATGATATCGCCGAGATAAATAATACGATAGAAAGCGCCTTTACTTATGTACCGGTTGGTCAAGGTATTAGCGGAGAGGCGAAAGTCAGCTCCAAGACCATTTCGAGCATAACAGTGAAAGATGAGACCGATACCTTGACACTGCGCGGGGCGAGAGGTTTTTCTGATTTAAAGATTATTAGCATGAACCCTGGCGCTGCTAGCATCAAAATCGAGTCAGGTGTCGACATCCCCCAAGGAACAGTCCTATTGCTGTCTGATTGTCTGTCCGGGGATATGTTTTTAAATACACATATTAATACCACAACTGTGATAACTCATAATCAAGGCCAAAAAGTAACAACCAAGTACAGTGCACAGACGTATCAAAATGCAACGCAAACGCTTTCTAAAGACTACAGTGGCTCAGATGTGCAGCTCCTTATCCCCTATGTGAAAACTTATTTTATCGGTAGAAATTCAGCCGGTGGTTATTCCCTGTATAGAAGTGAAGATGGTATTGCCAGTGAGCTGGTCAGGGGCGTGACGAATTTACAGTTATTGTATAATGATGGTGACAATAATTATGTTCCCGCTGACGACGGCGGATTGGTCATGGACAGCGTGCGCGCTATTCGCGTGGCGCTGGAAATAGAAAGTGGAGATGCTTCATCTGCCTCGCCGTTAAAGAGAACCTATACGGTGACCGTTAATATCCGTAACCGCACATTGTGATAAAGGTGAATAAGATCATGCTAAAAAAACAGTCAGGCGCAGTGCTGGTGATCAGTTTGGTCATCTTATTTACGTTAACTTTGTTTGTCCTGTCAACCAGTCAATCCGGCGTGGTGCAGGAGAAAATGACCGCAGCGGTGCGTGATGCGCATATCTCCCTGGAAATAGCGGAATCGGGTCTAAGAGATGCCGAACAGGTAATAGATAATCTGGTCGGCACCACCTCATTTAATGATGCGGGAACCGGAGGTCGTTATAGTTTGGGTAATGGGCCAGCGGATCTTTTTGCCGATGCTAACTGGACGGATAGTAAAAGCAGTGCGGCAACAACCACCATCTCCGTCGAGGAGGCGCGCTATTTTATCGAATATTTAGGTTTGTTACCTAGCGCCGATGAGGAAATATCCAGCGTCACCATCAACGGTTATGGTCAAACCACGGGCAGCGGTAATGTCCACGGTTTCAAAATTGTCTCCCGCTCCATGGGCGATAATCGCAATACTGAACGTATCGTGGTGAGTTTTTACGGTAAGCGTATTTAACTTCATCAATAATGAAAGGAATAAAACAATGAACAGGATATTCAAAAAACGACTAATCGTCGAGTCTATGCTGCTTACTTTTTGTGCTGCTCCCTATGCGCTGGCTGCATCTTTGGACTTGCCGACCACACCTTTGATTACCGGCTCCGCGGTAAAACCCAATATGATGCTGCTACTGGATAGTTCCGGTTCAATGTCCAATATTGTCGTTGATTTACCCTATGTTGAGTCAGATGCAAGCTTTGAATGTAATGAGGGTTATAAACTTACGAGTACTAATTCTGCAGTATCTGTGCGCATTCAGAGTGATGGGGACGTTTATTTTAACTATGGCGGCACAGAGTATGATTTTGGACAGGACTCCGCTAATGGCGCCTCGGGTAACAGTAAAAGATGTTTTGACGATGATCTTACTTATAACGAGGTCTACCTCTACGCAAATTCCGGCAGTTCTCCCCGTTCTCCCTCAGGTTATGCTTCGGCAGCTTATACAGGGGATTATTTAAACTGGTATTTTAATAGTGAAAACATTAATTTTGGAGCAGGTGCGAGAAAGAAACCTGGGACCTATACCCGTATGGAAGTTGCCAAAGTTTCTGCAAAAGATTTAATTAATGGATTGGACACTATTCGTGTCGGATTATCAGTTTACAATAACGGTGCCGGCGCCAAAATACTTTCCAATATGGCTGATTTGAGTCCCGAACAGAAAACAACATTAAATGGCAAGATTGATGCGATAAGCAACAGCGGTTCAACGCCATTAGCCGAGTCACTGCAGCATCTCGGGCGTTATTTTGCTTTAGGCGGTGAAAGCGAAAATCTAACCATTCATCCGGGGACTGCGGATCAGGCAAACGCTTCGGCAGATACCGTATTTGGTTCTTTACCCAGCTCTGATTCAGGCAGCTTAACCGCGCCCATTGAAGCGTGGTGTCAACAGAGCTTTATTGTGGCAATGACCGATGGCCTGCCTATGTCTGATACGACTATTCAGGCAACATTACAGGATTATGATGGTGACTGCTCCGGCGATAATCTCAGTAACTGTAATAGTGATGATAGAAAGAAAACCGGTTATACCTATTTATCGGGCGGATCCGATTACGCCGATGATGTGATTATGGCGATGCATGATATTGATCTGCGTCCTGATCTTGCTGAGGAAAAAAACAATGTAAGTACCTATGTCATTGGTTTTGCTGATGCGGCGTTAGATACCAATGCGCTAATGGTTGATATGGCAAGAGCGGGTACCGGAGGCGATGGCACATTGCTTACCGCAGCCAACAGTACGGACCTGCTCAAAGCGTTTCAAAGTGCTTCGCAAAACATATTTGCACAAGTTGCGGCAATGACCGCGGTATCATTTAATACCAGTGAATTAAGTGCAGATAGTGCGCTGTATCAGGCGGGTTTTAATACCGCGGGCTGGAAAGGCTCTCTAAAAGCCTTTGAATTAAGCGACGCCGGAGCCGTTGCAACGACAGCTTCCTGGGATGCCGGATCGTTGCTTGATGATATGGCCAGCGCGGATAGAAACATATTTACCTACACAGGCAGCAGCGGCATTGAATTTACCTCTGCCAATTTCGCTTCTTTAAGTACTGTTCAAAAGAACGATCTGCTGGTTGATGTTGATGGCGACGGTAGCAGCACTGACACGGATGCCAAGCAGTTATTAAATTATATTCGCGGAGATAAGAGCAATGAAGGCAGTGGTACCGGTAAGTACCGGGTTCGCTCCAACCGCCTCGGTGATATTGTCAACTCGACCTCGGTTTATGTGGGTAAGCCTTACTTAAACTGGCCGGATTATGGCTCAAATGATAAATTTGGCGCAACGGATAAGAATTATTCCGATTTTAAAACCGCCAAGGCCGGCAGAACGCCGATGATCTACGTTGGTGCCAATGATGGCATGCTGCATGGTTTTAATGCCGAACTAACGGGGACAAATAAGGGTAAAGAAAAGTTTGCTTATATACCTAACATGATCGCATCAAGTGCCAGTAGCGCCGGATTGCATTATCTGGCGGATAAGAGCTATGCGCACCAGTTTTATGTTGACCTAACGCCTATTGTCAGTGATGTTTATATCGGGGAAAAAGCTTCTTTAACGACTAAAGCCTGGCGCTCGGTATTGATTGGCGGATTGCGCAGTGGTGGTAAAGGGCTGTTTGCATTGGATGTCACGGATCCCGATAACTTTGGCGCAGACGATATCTTATGGGAGTTCGAGAGCACGGCGACAGGTGGCGATGAAGATTTTGGTTACAGCTACAGTAAACCAACGGTAGCCATGATGGCCAATGGTAAATGGGCGGTGATTGTCGGTAATGGTTATAACAATAGCGGAGATGGCAAAGCCAAGCTGTTTATTCTGTTTATCGAAGATGGTCTTGATGGCTGGGATAGCGGTGATTATATAGAAATTGATACAGGAGTGGGCGATACTACCACGCCAAACGGATTGTCCACACCTACTGTCGTGGATACAAATCACGACGGCGTAGCGGATCGTGTTTATGCCGGTGATCTGCAGGGTAATATGTGGGCATTTGATGTAAGCCATGCTAGTAACACAAACAACTGGGCAGTTGCTTATAAATCGGGAAATACACCTAAACCTTTATTTACCGCACGTAATGGCTTGAGTGAAGTTCAGCCCATTACCACCGCGCCATCAGTGACCAAAAATCCAAATCTATCCACAAAAATGAGTAATTCACCTAATCTTTTGGTGTTTTTCGGCACGGGTAAATACCTTGAAGCCAGCGATGTGTCGGGTAACCAGAATGAGATGAGTTATTACAGTGTATTAGATAATGGCTCAGGAATAAAAACGCGCAGCGGTCTTACGGAAAGAACCTTAACCACTACCGGTGGATTGCGTAAAATCAGCGGGAGTACCATAGATTGGAGCACGAAATCAGGTTGGTATATAGATCTGCCAGTCTCTGGGGAGCGAGTGATAAGCGACTCACTGGTGCGCAATAAAGTACTGTTTTTCAATACGGTTATTCCAAGTGGTGACGTCTGTTCATCGGGCGGCGAAAGCTGGCTGATGTCACTGAGCCTGGACACTGGTCTGGCGCCTAGTTATGCTGTTTTTGATGCTAATGGAGACGGCATAATTGACAGTAAAGACGCTCCCGCTACTCCTTCGAAAGATATAGATGGTGATGGCGATACTGATGCTGACGATGGCGATCTCGGTTACGTTGGTCAGTCTTTTGATAACGGCCTGGCTTCTGAATCCGGCATATTAGGGACGGTGCAATACACCGTGGGCAGTACCGGTATATTGGAAGAAAGAGATGTCTATGTTGGTGAAGGTTCTCAAGAGGGCAGGCTCTCCTGGCAGGAGCTGATCCGCGAATAATAAAGCTGACCGGCCACTTTCAGCAGTACTGAAGGTGCCTTGGCTATAACAATAATAACGGCAACCCCAACGGGGGAGGCCGGAAAGGAAGTAAAATGAACGTTAAAAAAGGATTCAGCCTGATCGAACTGATGATTGTGGTGGCGATTGTCGGTATATTGGCGATGGTAGCTTACCCTTCATACACGGACAGTGTTCGTCAATCGCGCCGTGCCGATGGACAAGCGGCTTTGCTGGGCCTGGCGCAGGCAATGGAACGTTTTTATACTACAAACGGCACCTACGTGGGCGCTGCATCGGGTGGCGTACCGACTATTTTTTCAACAAAAGCGCCAATAGATGGGTCAGATACCTACTATAACCTTAAAATTAATAGTGCCACTGGCAGCGCCTACGAGCTTGCCGCCGAAGCGGTTAATGCGCAGGCAGGTGATGGCACATTAACCTTAAAATCAACCGGCGAACGCAGTTGGTGATGTTAAGCTCAGCCGTCTGATCTAATTTGTAGGGTGCATTTATGCACCTTAAGCAACCATCATTCAGGTAAGCGACACATCATAACCGTTATGCGCTGGGCTAATACCAAATCCGATAATTATCTATTCATTTATGCTTGTTAAAATGAATGCTAGCTTCGTTATTGATTTTGCAATTAGAACAACTAGTTACTGCAATCAATGCCTTGCTTTCATCCGTTTTTTCTACGCCTAAATAGATCATCTAATTATCGGAATTGGTATAATTTTTCGCTCGCAACCCGCTGCTCACGACCGTCAGCAGGCAGCCGTCAGCTGATGCATTCATATATTTCAGGCAAAAAAATACCCGCTCGAAAGCAGGTATTTTTCTCATCTTAGTTTAACAAGCCGAATTATTCAGCTTCAACCACTTCGATGTTAACAATAGTAGATACGTCAGAGTGTACTGCTACAGCAATTTCGTATGAACCAGTGTTACGTAGAGCGCCTTCAGGAAGACGAACTTCACTTTTAACTACAGGTACACCAGCAGCTGTGATTGCATCAGCAATATCACGCGTACCGATTGAACCGAATAGTTTACCAGCATCACCAGCTTTAGAAGCGATAGTTACCACTTCTAATGCAGCTAAAGCTTCACCACGAGCTTGTGCAGCAGCAAGGTTAGCAGCTTGTTTAGCTTCTAATTCAGCACGACGTGCTTCAAAAGCTTCTAAGTTTGCTTTGTTTGCTGGAACAGCTTTTTGTTGTGGGAAAAGAAAGTTACGTGCGTAACCAGCTTTAACATTAACTTTATCACCAAGTTTACCAAGGTTAGCAACTGTATCTTGTAGAATAATTTCCATAATATATAGCTCCTATTTACTTGTGTAAATCTGTGTATGGTAATAGTGACAAGTAACGTGCACGTTTGATAGCGCGCGCTAGTTGGCGTTGGTATTTTGCACTTGTGCCAGTAATACGGCTAGGTACGATTTTACCACTTTCAGTGATGTAATTTTTTAACGTAACAACGTCTTTGTAATCAATTTCGCTAACACCTTCAGCAGTGAAGCGACAGAATTTACGACGGCGGAAGTAACGAGCCATGGTAGTTCCTCAAATTTGTTCTATGTACTGAGCATGCAACACTAATTTACCAGGCTTGTTTTTACTCTGGTGATAAGTGATAAAACCACTGACTCTAAGCTGCATACCTTTCGATAATTGATTTTTCAACTGACTAGCGAGTGTCCCACTTACTGCAACAGGCATATAACAAAATGTGTTGCGTGGTAATTCAGCTTCTTTTTGCATTGAACGATGTTCAATCACGAAATTGCAGTGTTCTATACCTGCAGGACTCTTTTTGAATGTGGGCTTTTCAGTCACTATTCCTGCAAGTCGCAAAAAGTTATCAGTCACTAAGTTTCTTATGCTTCAGCTGTCGCTTCTGCTTCTGGACGCGGTGCACGAGGAGCACGTTCAACACGCTCTTCTTTTGCTTTTGCTACTACAGATGCTTCAGTCACAGCAGCTTTAGTGCGCATGATCATGTTACGGATCACTGCATCGTTGAAACGGAAAGCAGTTTCCAAATCATCGATTACGCTTTGCTCAGCTTCGATATTCATAAGAACATAGTGTGCTTTGTGTAGTTTGTTGATTGGATAAGCCAGTTGACGGCGGCCCCAGTCTTCTAAACGATGAACTGTACCGCCAGCTTCTGTAATAGAAGTTGTGTAACGTTCAATCATACCATTAACTTGTTCACTCTGATCAGGGTGAACCATAAATACGATTTCATAATGACGCATATAAAAATCGCTCCTTACGGGTTAGTAGCTTCTTAATTTGGCTCAACCGTACCAATAGAAGCAAGGAACAAAAAGGGTGGTTGATTTAAGGCGAGAAAGTGTACAGTTTAGTCAACCCGGACGCAAGCGATGTTTTGCTAATAATAAAGATATTTTTAATAATAAAGTTCGAACAGTTTTAGCTGGCCATAACGCGTTGATGAATAGGATGTTCTGAATCAAAAGCACAACACAGTTAAGGTTGATTTTAACAAGCTGGAAGGATCAAATTTTTTTTTCCTTTGGTATATACCCATGATATTTCAAGATGCAAAGCCAGCAAGGAAAACCGTGCCGAGATGCTAACTCATTTTGAAATTGTCAGGTAGTTACTCAATGTATTAGTTATCTGTTTGGGGCCGCGGCTTCAGCCGCGCAATCATCAAGCTCGGCTAAAACCGAGGCCCCGTGGAGGCGTTCTGTATAATAGACAGTACGGAATTGCATAAAAGACCTGATAACTTTTCACTAAGTATTTAGGCATAAAATTGAAGTAACATGGGTATAAGCATTGCATCTGTGCGGTTAATATTTACAATAGCGGCTATTTTTCTGTTTAATTTTTGATCGATCGGCTTTTTGTGTTAGCCGATATTATTGTTATGAGTACACCTTGTTGAATTCGAAATTCTTTATTATTTTACTGATTAATATCATCGCGCTGGTGGCGTTGAATTTTTCACTCTCTGCGGATGATAGAGAAGAAGCGCGGCCAACTGCAATTGTTGAAACTGACCCCGTTGTCGTTGTTGAGCCGCAGACTGAGGTCGAGTCGCCAGCCTTGGCTGCTGTAAAAAAAGAAAGTGCAAACGCGGCAGCGCAACTGGCGCAGGAAAAACAGACAAATGCTGAAAAACTGGCATTGCTAACGACGCAACTGGCAGCGCTGCAGGAAGACAATAAGAGATTAGCGGCGCAACTTAATAACCTTGACAGTGAACTGCTCGAAAAAGAGGGGTATATTTCTGCCCTGAAAAAAAATAACCGCGAACTTAAACGGGCGCAGGAGGAGCACTCTCAGCTGCTGGCGTCAGAAGCCGATTTACTGAAAACGAATATTCAGCGTCAGCCGGATCTGCTCAAAACGAAACCACCGGCCGACATTGTCGAAGAAACAGAGCAGATCGATCAGGTTGTGCTTGCCAGTGAACCGGAGGGGGATCTTTCCGGGGCGGTGGAGTTCGGTTTTTCCTATGCGCAGGATAACCAGGTAACCCGCGCGATGAATGGCCGCCTTATTCTCAATTATGCCGTCCCTGATTTATACACCCTGAACAGTAATTTAAAGTTTGAGCTTGAAGAGGAAGATGATGAGATGGCCACCGAAAAATATCGCTGGCAGCTGCAGGGGGACTACTATCTAGATCCGCGCAACTCCATTTTTGCCCGTAGCGATTTGCAGCGCAGTCAATTTGCCAGTTATGATAAAGAGGATGTTTATACTCTGGGTTATGGCCGGATTGTCTTTGCGCTGCCTAGGCATAAATTTAATATCGAAATCGGCCCCGGTTACCGTATGGCAGTTCCTAACGTGGGGGAAGATGCTGTTTCGGCTGATGAATTTATCGTGCGCGGCCTGGCTAATTACGAACGTATATTGTCCGAGTCGCTGCAGGTTAAAATGGGCGCAGTGATGGAAGTAGGGCGGGAAAACAGTACCTACGGGGTGACCTTTAAAGCGCAGAACAAAATTTATCGCGAACTCTATTTGATTTTCAATTTTGAATATGAATACACAGAAAACGTGCCCGTAGACACGTTAAATCAGGAAGTTACTTCAGGGCTGACATTGATGTATGCGTTTTAACTGCAGCGGTCAGCTTTCAGTCGTGAGTCATGAGTAATCAGTAATCAGCTGATAGCCGACAACTCACAACTGACAACTGACCACTGACCACTTAGTTAACGTCGTTGACGAACCACTTCAAATAAACAGATTCCCGTTGCAACAGAGACATTTAAACTGGAAACGGCACCGGCCATCGGCAGCTTAATCAGCTGATCACAATGCTCGCGGGTTAAACGGCGCAGTCCTTTACCTTCCGCGCCCATTGCCAGTGCGATACCGCCCTGCAGTGTACAGTCATAGATGCTCTGCTCCGCTTCACCGGCGGTGCCGTAGATCCAGATCCCTTTATCCTGCAGGTCACGCATTGCGCGGGCCAGGTTGGTCACGTGAATAAGCGGAATAGACTCCGCCGCACCGCAGGCTACTTTACGCACCACAGGGGTTAAACTTGCGGAGTTATCTTTTGGAATAATCACCGCATGCACACCAGCTGCTTCCGCACTGCGTAAACAGGCGCCTAAATTATGCGGATCGGTGACACCGTCTAAAATCAGTAAAAATGGCGGGACGTCCAATTCATTTAAAATCGGCTCCAAATCATTGTCGGTCAGTACTTTGGCCGCCTTGATGCGGGCAATAATCCCCTGGTGCTGTTCACCCTCTGATTTATCATCCAGTGCCTTACGCTGCATAAACTGTACCGATACCCCCCATTCGCGTGCCTTGTTGAGCACATCATTGAGACGTTCATCATCACGTCCTTTTAAGGCGTAGACTTCAATCACACGCTCCGGTTGTCTTTCCAGTAGGGCATCAACGGCATGCATACCGTAAATCAATTCACTCTTGCTCATTCTTTTCTCTAATCTAATTTATTAATAATAGGGTTCAGCCGTCAGCCGTCAGCTTTCCAGATTTTTTAGCCTTTATTCGCTTTCGCTCTGGCGCGCTCGGCGCGGCCGGGACGTTTCTTTTTACTGGTTGTTTTTTTCTTTTTCGATGTTGCGGTATTTTTTTCACCCTGTTTGATCTTTTTTTTCTTTTTCGACTTATTGTTTTTTTTCTGCTGCTGTTCAGCGGTTTCCTGATCAATCTCGCGGATCAGCGGCTGGTCGCTCTGTTTAGGCGCTTTTTTATCCCCGGCTTTGCCACTCGCGCGGCGGTCCATCGGGCGCTCTTTTGCAGAAGATGCCGTGCGTCGGGCACGTTTGCGTTGTCCTGCCGCTTCCTGATCGGCTAATTCAAAATCAATCTTTTTATCATCTAAGTTAACCGATAATACTTTCACTTCCAGCGTATCACCGATCCGGTAGGTGCGTCCGGTGCGCTCACCTTTTAAGGTCTGCTTACCGGCATCAAAGATATAATAATCAGAAAGTAAACTGGTAACATGCACTAAGCCATCAATATGAATATCATTCAGGCGCACAAAGAAACCAAAGTTGGTCACCGCTGCGATGGTACCGACCATCACATCACCAATATGATCCTGCATATATTCGCACTTAAGCGCATCTGCAACATCACGGGTCGCATCATCGGCGCGACGTTCAGTCATTGAGCAGTGTTCACCTAAAAAGCCCATTTCATCGTGCTGATAGTGGAAACCGCCGGTATTGGTCCATTTTGCTTTTAACTGCCCCTTTTCCTGACGGGCAATCACATACTTGATAGCGCGATGTAAAATCAGATCCGGGTAACGGCGAATCGGCGAGGTGAAATGCGCGTACTCTTCAAGCGCCAAACCGAAGTGGCCGAGATTTTCATCCTGATACACGGCCTGTTTCATGGAGCGTAATAACATGGTTTGTAACAGCTCGCTGTCTTCCCGACCAACAAATGCTTCCGCCAGGGTTGCATAATCCCCCGGTGCCGGTTTATCGCCGCCGCCCAGACTTAAGCCCAGCTCTGCCAGAAACGACCGGAAATTCACTAACTTCTCTTCACTGGGGGTTTCATGAACACGGTACAGAGCAGCAGCTTCAGCACTGGAAATTAAACGCGCCGCGGCAACGTTTGCCTGGATCATGCATTCTTCGATGATTTTATGGGCATCGTTACGCACTAACGGCACAATCGATTCTATTTTACGGTTCTGATCGAAAATAAAACGGGTTTCCAGCGTTTCAAACTCCATGCCACCGCGAATATGGCGCGCTTTTTTAAAGGCTTTATAGAGGTGTTCGAGCTCCTCGATATGCGGCACTAATGTCTTGTAATGTTCACGCAGCGCCTGATCACCTTCTAAAATGGCGGCCACTTTGGTATAGGTAAAGCGCGCGTGGGAGTTCATCACCGCTTCATAAAATTTATAGTCAGTTAACAGCCCCTTTTTAGAAATAACCATTTCGCTGACCATACATAAACGGTCTACCTGCGGATTTAGCGAACATAACCCGTTGGATAATATTTCCGGCAGCATCGGGACAACCTGATCCGGAAAATACACCGAATTACCGCGGTTAATCGCTTCTTTATCTAAAATGGTGCCGTGGCGGACATAATAACTGACATCGGCAATTGCAACCCATAAACGCCAGCCGCCATCAGCTTCACGCTGACAATAAACGGCATCATCAAAATCCCGCGCATCTTCACCATCTATAGTTACCAGAGGCAGTTGACGCAGATCTACGCGGCCCTTGTACGCTTCTTCAGGTACCACTTCGCCAATGGTTTTTAATTCTTCATCTAAACCTTCAGGCCATTGATGGGGAATATCATGGGTACGCAGGGCAATTTCAACTTCCATGCCCGGCTGCATCTCCTGACCTAATACTTCGGTGATTTTACCCTGTGCGGTAAAACGCGGTTTGGGACGATGGATAATTTCCACCACCACGATTTGTCCGTGGCGGGCACCGAGATTGTGCTCTTTGTTGATAATAATATCGTGATTGATACGGGAGTCATCGGGTACCACCACGGCGATACCATCTTCAACAAAATAACGGCCGACAATCGGCTCCGGACGCTCTTCCAATAAACGTACAAAACGTGCTTCGGTGCGGCCACGTGCATCAACCTTCACCGGTTGCGCCAGAATGCGATCGCCATGGAATAGGGTGCGCATCTGATGTGCGGGTAAAAACAGATCATCTGTATGGTCGTCGACTTTCAAGAAGCCAAATCCATCTTTATGTCCAATGACCTTACCTTTAACCAGATTTAACTTATCAGGCAGGGCATAGGTTGCATTGCGGCACCAGACTAACTGCCCGTCACGTTCCATTGCTTTTAAACGACGGCGTAATCCTTCCGCCTCCTCTTCACTGCTTAAAGAGAATGCCTTAAACAATGCATCGCGGCTGACGGGCTTCGCCTGTTTGGCTAAATAGGCGAGAATAAATTCACGGCTTGGTACCGGATGTTCGTAAGTTTGTGATTCGCGATCGAAGAACGGATCCTGGGTCATAGTTGAAGACTCTTTTATGAAGAAATTAATCAAAGTATATCTGAAAAAGCCCAAAGCATCCGATTAAAGTTTATCCAAGTGGTTAAAAATTATAAAAAATAGTGAAAAAAATTAAAAAAGTTGTAGAAAACACTAGACAGCTTCTCCAACAATAAGTATTATCCGCGCCACGCTAAAGACGTGAGCACCCGTAGCTCAGCTGGATAGAGCGTTGCCCTCCGGAGGCAAAGGTCACAGGTTCGACTCCTGTCGGGTGCGCCATTTTTCGGAAGATAACGGTCAGGTCAATAGCGTAAAAGAAGTATTAGTGGCGGATGTAGCTCAGTTGGTAGAGCCCCGGATTGTGATTCCGGTTGTCGCGGGTTCAATCCCCGTCATTCGCCCCATCTTTTCTTGATGTAAAACTAGATACTCGGTGATTAGCGCAGCTTGGTAGCGCATCTGGTTTGGGACCAGAGGGTCAGAGGTTCGAATCCTCTATCACCGACCACTTTAGAAAAGCCCGTAACGCTTCAATGTGTTACGGGCTTTTTGCATTCTACGGACCGGTGATTAGCGCAGCTTGGTAGCGCATCTCCAGTGCCTGGTAGAGAGCGGGACCAGAGGGTCAGAGGTTCGCGGAAAAGATTGCTCAAAGACAAAGCTGGCGCTTGAAAAGATTGCTCAAAGACAAAGCTGTCGCTTGAAAACAGTGCTCAAAGACAAAGCAGCAGCGCTGTATAGCGATCTTTGATGTGATCGCTCAGCACATGGTTTTTCCGCGGTGGCTGGCGGATAAACGCCATAACTACCCGGCTATTTCACTTATTAAATTAAAATAAGAAATTAACTATACCTCACTTAGTGGCGCTCTCCCTCTCCATTGGATCACGATCAAGCCAAGCATAATTACAATACCAAGCATTCCAATACCGAAAGGGTTGAGCAAGATAAGTGGGATAGTCAACATGGCTAAAAATCTTTCCAAAGCCGAAAGAGCACGTAATAAGTAGCCTTCTATGACCACGGCAATAGCGATAATAATCGTCAGTGTTTGAACAATGGAATAAACTAAATCCACGACACCTGCACCGGGGTTTGCCAAATTCGTATACGCCATCATGATTGGAATAATGAAAAAACCACCCGCCAATTTAAACGCCTCAACGGAGGATTTTATTGGGTTTGCATTCGCCACACCTGCACCTGCAAAGGCGGCTAGGGCAATAGGTGGAGTCACATTCGATGTTTGTGATAACCAGAAAACAATGAGATGCGCGGTGAGTAATGGTAACCCGAAGTCACTGAGCATAGGTACTACCATAATCGCCAATACAATGTAAGCTGCCGTTACCGGTAGACCCATGCCTAACACCATGGCCACAATGCTGACCAGGGCAAGTGCTATTAACAGATGACCGCCTGAAAAATCCATCACAAACTGGGTGAATTGCAAACCAATACCTGTTTGCCCGACGACACCAACGATGATCCCTGCCGCACCACAGGCTGCTGATATAGGTAACGCCAGAAGCGCACCGTTCTTCATGCCCTCACAGAATTTACGAAAACCAATTCTGCTGTGTTTACGCAGCGCAGCGGTTAATAAAATAGCTGCGCAACCAGCAACTCCCACCAACAATGGTGAATACGACATCATCAATAAGGTAGTAATTAATAGCAGCGGAATTAAATAATGCGCACCATCTTTCATTACCCGGAGAACCGCCTCAGTCCGGCCCATTGATTTTAGGTTTAACTTGCACGCCATTAGGTGTACATACAGCAAAGTACAGAAGAAATACAAAATAGCAGGTGCTATAGAGGCGAGCATGATGTCGCTATAGGGTACACCGGTAAATTGTGCCATCACAAAGGCGCCCGCTCCCATGATAGGGGGCATGATTTGCCCGCCTGTAGAGGCTGCGGCTTCAATGCCTGCGGCTTGTTCTGGCTTGTAGCCCAACTTTTTCATCATCGGAATGGTGATAGAGCCGGTGGTTACGGTATTTGCAATGGCAGAGCCGGAAATAGAGCCTAGCCCGGCAGAGGCTAATACCGCAGCTTTGGCAGGTCCTCCACGATATTTTCCGGCAATAGAAAATGACAAATCGATAAAGAATTTACCGGCGCCGGTCACTTCTAAAAAAGCACCAAACAAGACAAAGATAAATACCGTTGTCGCCGCGATGCCCAATGCGGAGCCAAATACACCGTTCGCTGAGAATATTTGAAACTGAATAAGCTCCTGCAGTGAATAGGCTTTAATCGCAACGCCGCTGGGTAACATGTCACCAAATGCACTGTAACTCAAAAACAACAGCGAGATGAAGACCATCACCCAACCAACGGTTCGGCGACACCCTTCCATCAGTAATACAAGTAATCCGCACCCTGCAATCATATCAGGCAGTTTCAAGCCGTAAAACAGATAGTTAATGTCGTTATAATCAAATATCGACAGTCGATAGCCAGCAAAAATAATCAGCCCGCACAGGACAAGATCGATTATTCGTCCAACAAGATAGAGTCGGCTATCCCGGTCACTGATTAATGGATAATGTAAGAAGATAAGGACAAGCACCCAGCAAAGGTGGATAGGCCGAAAATAGGTTGCAGAAATAGTAGAGCTCACCCCCTGCCAGATTTGAAATATCGACAGGGCGATCGCAATTCCCAATATCATAAATCCCAAAACCTTTACGGTTTTCTCATAACCTAAGTCATGGCAAAGAGCTTGACCGTTATCGCTAGTAATATTCATATTAATGTCCGCAGGTGAGAGTCACAACAACAAGGAATGAAAGCTAAGCAGAGCACTCAGCGCTTTAGTTGGTGAGTGAAGCAAAGTATTTTTGTGCACCGGCATGAAGTGGCACGCTTTGTAAACGCGTCGCATTTTCCGGTGTCGTCATCTCCGCCATTTTTACCACTTTACGAATGTCATCGATATTTTCAAAGGCCGTTTTGGTTAAGTTATAGGCCATGTCATCGCTCATTGTTGCGTTAACCACAAGCACGTTCCATACGCTTAATGTCGCTACTGCATCAACATTGTTATAAACGCCGGCTGGCATATCGTAGCTGCTGTAGGCGGGGTATTTATTCATAAAGGCCGCACTTTCTTGTTCAGTAATCGAAAGTAGCTTAATTTTGTGTGTTAAAGCAATTTGCGTTACTGCGCCAAGCCCTTGCCCGCCAACCATAAAGCCGGCATCGATTTGGCCATTAGCCAGGGCATTTGAGGTTTCTGAGTAGTTTAAGTAAACCGCATCAATGTCTTTTTTCACGTCAATACCGATAGACTCAAATAAAGATGCCGCAGTAACCGCCGTACCGCTTGCCGGCGCGCCCAGGGAGATGCGTTTACCCTTTAATTGTGCTAAAGAGGTAATACCAGACTTTTCGAGGGTTAAGATGTGCACTAGATTTGGATAGAGAGCGAACAGGGTTTTTACCGGCATTTTGGCCGGAAACTTACCCTCGCCCTGATAGGCATCAAGTACCACGCTCCCCATCGCGATACCGGCTATCATATCGCCACGAACTACTTTAATGGTGTTCTCTACCGACGCGGCGGTCACTTCTGCCGTTACGTTCACATCAGGTACATTTTCAGACCACACTTTAGCAAGGGCACCACCAAATGGGTAATAAATACCACTCTGCCCACCAGTACCAATTGAGTAGTTTTCAGCATTTACTGCCGCAGGAAAGATAAATAATAAAGCCAACATTAAGTTTCGTTTCAGCATGATCATCTCCGGGTTCGTTGAGCTATCTTGGGATTTAAAATAGATCTATCATTTTTGAGTACATTACGTGCGGTGCAGTTTAAGTCAAATAAGCAACATAAGAAATGTGAACAAGATGTTAAATTTTATTTGTATTTTATAACATCATGCTAAATTATTGAACCAATAAAATTCAAGGCATGCCTTTTGTTCTTTTAAATCAGTCTATTAAATATGTGCGGTTGATTTGACTAAGCATTTTTTTTATTTATGCTTTTAACTATTTGATCTTTCTGATGAGAATAACAAGCACGCTAAGAAACGCGTCACTAGAGCGCCATATAGTTTAAAAAAACAGCACCAGCGAGAGCCTGAAAATCGCTCATTCTGCGTTGTGTCAGCTCGAAAGAGATCTCTATTCCTTCGCTAACACGCCTTGCCAGAGCGATTTTCAGTCAGCTCTGGCGTTCGTTTTTTAAACTATATGGTGCTCTAGCTTCAACGCAAAAATATGCGGAAATAAGGGGATTGTATCGACTGGCTTATCCGGAGTTGAGGTTATTTATTCGCCTTGGCTCTCTGCGCTTGTTTTATCGCCTGTTTTTTAGCGCGGTTGTTTTCTATCAGGCTAAGCGCTTCATTGCCGATATGGCTCTGGCCGCGCTGCTTCGCTAGACGTACCTGCTTTTCACGTTGTGCAAAACGCTGCTTTTGCTGCTCGCTTAACTGATCATGGCAGTGATGACAGCAAATTCCTTCCTGATACTTAGGCGATTGTTTATCCGCTTCGGTAATAGGTAAGCGGCAGCCGTGACATTGATCGTATTGCCCTTTTTCCAGCTGGTGGTTGACGGAAACACGATTGTCAAAGACAAAACATTCGCCCTGCCACATACTCTCTTCCTGTGGTACTTCCTCAAGGTATTTTAATACCCCGCCTTCAAGGTGGTAGACCTCGTCAAAGCCCTGCTCTTTGAGATATGCCGTAGACTTTTCACAGCGGATACCCCCGGTACAGAACATCGCCACCTTTTTATTGATGCCTGGGTCCAGATTGTCTTTAACGTATTGCGGGAACTCTCTGAAGTTGGTGGTTTTAGGATCAACGGCGTTTTTAAAGGTACCGATACTGATTTCATAATCATTTCGTGTATCCACCAACAGCACATCCGGATCACTGATTAAGGCATTCCAGTCTTTGGGCTTAACGTAACTGCCGACGGTTTTTTGCGGATCAATGCCTTCCACGCCCATGGTGACAATCTCTTTTTTGAGTTTGACTTTAGTGCGGTAAAAGGGATTTTCCTGATCAAAAGACTCTTTACAGGTGAGGTTGCTCAGACGCGGATCGGACTTTAACCAGCTGATTAGGGTATCAATCCCTTCGCGACTGCCGGCAACGGTGCCATTAATCCCTTCGCGGGCTAATAATAACGTCCCTTTGATATTATTAGACTGCATGACGGCTAATAATGGGGCCTGGATTTGTTGATAATCATCTAAGGTGACAAAGCGGTATAATGCACAGACAACTGTGTTTGACATGTTTTTTCCTCGTAGCTGACTGAAACGTAAATTCAGCGCTTGGGTTTAGTTAATGTGACATTATACGAAGATTTGTTAATGGTGCAAACAATCGCCTAACAATTTATTAACAGAGGTTGTCCGCCTGCTCTGTTGTTTTTTCGATTTGCTCCTGACGTAAAAAAAGGTGCTAAGATTGTTATATCTAATATATGCAGCTGGACATTTTTTATTCTACTTAGTAGGTTAGAACCATTGATAATTTTAACGGGGAATGATCATGAAAAAATTAATCATCAGCTTAATCTGTACGGCCAGTCTGTTAACGGCGGCCACAACAGCGAATGCAGCTAAATTTGGTTTTGGTTTTGACCAGGGATTTGGTCTGGCAGGGCAGTTGGATAATGTCAACGCATTTATCGGTAATGACGGAATCAGCGCTGATTATATCTTTGAGCAGGGGTCATTCAGAAATGATATCCCTTTTAATTATTATGTCGGGGCCGGCGCCTTTGTTGACTGGGATGGTGATGAGCTGGGCGTGCGCGTACCCCTTGGTGTGACCTTCCCATTTGCGGCAAAATGGGATCTCTATGGGCAGGTTTCTCCGCACCTTGCACATCGCGACAAACAGGATGATGTTAAATTTGGTGCAAGTGCCGCTGTGGGAGTGCGCTACGAATTTTAATCACTACCGGGTAATAAATTAGAAGGGCGAGAGCCCTTTTTGTCTATCTGCAGCCCAATTTTATACTTTGTTACAAATCATTCCTGTCAATAATCCCGGACAAATGGAGAATCAAACTCCATTTCATTAAGGAGTCTATAGATGAGTACAGTTAAAAAAGTGTCAATGGCTGCACAAGGGCCTGAATTTTCTCAGTTGGTGCAGGGATACTGGCGCCTTGGTGCCTGGAATATGAGTACGCAGGCGCGCTTAAGTTTTATTAAGCAGCATATCGAAATGGGGATCAGCACGGTGGATCATGCCGCAATTTACGACGCCGGACACTGCGAAACCCTGTTCGGCCAGGCATTAAAACTGGATCCCGGCGTTCGCCAGCAAATTGAAATTGTTTCCAAGTTCGGCATTAACGGCATCCCTGCAAGCGCTACGGAAAAGCGCGTTTCTCATTATGACAGCAGTAAACAAGCTATTTTAACTTCCACTGAAAACTCCTTAAAACGCCTGGGCGTAGAGCAGCTGGATGTTTTACTGGTACACCGCCCTGATTTTTTAATGGATGCAGATCAGGTGGCAGAGGCCTTTGGCGCATTAAACCAGAGCGGTAAAGTAAAACACTTCGGGGTGTCTAACTTTACCACTGCGCAGTTTGATCTGTTGCAGTCCCGTTTAGAAGCGCCGCTGGTGACTAATCAGGTTGAACTCAACCCGATAAACTTTGAGGTAGTGGCCGACGGAACACTGGATCAGCTGCAGCAGTACCGAGTGCGTCCGATGGCGTGGTCATGCCTGGCGGGGGGCAGAATTTTCAGCGCTGCGACAGAGCAGGCGGTGCGCTTGCGTATCACCTTATCTGAACTGGCCGAAGAGCTCGGCGCGCAGTCGATTGATCAGGTGATTTATGCCTGGGTATTAAAACATCCGTCAAATCCGGTTGCGCTATTGGGCACCGGGAATATACAGCGGGTCAGAGATGCCGTCGCTGCTTTAGCGCTGCAGATGAATCATGAGCAGTGGTATCGTATCTGGGTAGCGTCGAAAGGTTTTGCTGTGCCGTAGCCGGGGGATAAATTACAGGGTCTCTTTCAGACCCCGTACATAGCGCTGAATCAGGCAGTTAAAAAGGACGTAAAAATTCCGACTACTGCCTTTAATTAAACAAAATACGCTAATACCAAATCCGATAATTATCTATTCATTCATGCTTGTTAAAATGAATGCTAGCTAGACATAAAACTACGTTTTAGTCTTTGTTATTGATTTTGTAATTAGAACAACTAGTTACTGCAATCAATGCCTTGCTTTCATCCA
>NZ_JBFGZY010000016.1:0-36639 GCF_041586535.1 Psychromonas sp.
CGCTCATTCTGCGTTGTGTCAGCTCGAAAACCAGTGCTGCGTTGCACCAATCGAAAAGGGAATAACCATTACCTCATGTTGCGTCTTGCTCTGGTCTCCGAGCTCGTGCCTGACAAAGCATTTTGAAGTAACATGGGTATAAGGTGTAAAATGCTTGCATTTACACCTACCGATAGTGGATTAACGAAAGGTCTTCATGCTGCGTCTTATTCTGGTCTTCGAGCTGTGTCCTGATAAAGCATCTTCAAGTATCATGGGTATAGGATACGAAACAAATCTTATTTTAGCTTTTTAGTGCATGAAAATAGCTAACAAATATAAATTAAGTTTCACATTTCACAATCGCATCCCTATACTATGGATAATTTTATACTCTCAATGATTTAAAACTACGTTTTAATCATTAGGTTACTGGCATCATTAATTAGGTTCTACATGGAAAACACAGAAAAATTTACTAACAACAAACAAATAATTAACTTTCTAACTGAACAGTTTCCTTTATGTTTTACTGCAGCTAGCGCTCCGGCGAAACCGCTAAAAATAGGTATATTTCAAGATCTTGCTGCGCGCTTAGAAAATGAAGAACGCGTTAGTAAAACCCAAATACGTGGTGCGTTACGTCAATACACATTAAGTTGGCGTTACCTGCATTGTGTTAAAGAATCTGAAAAACGTGTTGATTTAGATGGTAATGAAGGCGACGCTGTTTCTGCTGAACATGCCGAACATGCGTTGAAAACCCTTAAAGAAAGCAAAGAGAAAGTTTTTGCCAAGCAGAAAAAAGCACAAAAAGAATCTGCTCCCAAAAGAGCTCCTAAGCAGGTAAATGTGCCTAAGCGTGCTGACAAAAAAGCACCTAAAAAAGAGCCTAAAAACGAACCTGCTGTTGATTTAAGTAATTTTAAAGAGGCAACTCATTCTGAACTTACGCTGCAACAATCGGTCAAAGTTTTATTGGGTAAATCTCCTGTCTCTGCAGTAGTCGTTGAAATCTTAAAAGATGATGTTCAGGTACAACTCGCTTCTGGTATGACAGTGAAAGTTAAAGCTAAACATTTAATCGTTTAAAGGAATATTAATGAATAAATATTTTCGCCACTTTTTGGTTGTAGTTAGTACTTTATATATCGGTATTGTTTTGGCGCTGCCGAGCAGTGTTGACAGACAAGATATTCCACAATTAGAGCAACAAGCTCAACATGCTAAAGTGGCGAAAAGGGTAAGTGATTTATTCAGCCGTTCCCATTATAAATTTGTTCCCTTAGATAATGCTCTTTCACAGCAGGTGTTTGAGCGTTATATCGAGCAGTTGGATTTTAATAAACAGATATTCACTCAAAGTGATATTGACAGTTTAAAAAAATATCAATTTTATCTTGATGATAGTTTACAAGCAGGAAATCTCGACCCCGCATATGAAATTTATCAGCTTAATCTAAACCGTCGCTATGAGCGTTTCACTTATGCCTTATCTTTATTAGATAAGGAAATTAAATTTGATACAGATGAACAGTTTCAATTTGACCGTAGTGAAGCGGCTTGGGCAAAAGATAGCGATGAGCTGGATAAGATCTGGCAGCAAAAGGTAAAATCCGATGCTCTGGTACTTAAATTAACCGGCAAAAACTGGAAAGAAATTAAAGAGTTATTAGGTAAGCGTTATGGTTACGCACTTAAGCATTTAACCCAGACCGAAAGCGAAGATGTCTTCCAGAGCTTTATGAATGCCTATGCACGTACCATTGAACCTCATACAAGCTATTTGTCTCCGCGTAATGCAGAGCGTTTTAAAATGGAAATGAACTTGTCTCTGGAGGGGATTGGTGCGGTTCTGCAACTCGAAGATGATTATACGGTTGTTAGAAGCCTTGTGCCCGGTGGGCCAGCGGATCGTTCCAAGCTGATTTTTAAAGATGATAAAATAATCGGGGTAGGGCAGGAAGGTGAAAAAATTGTCGATGTTATCGGCTGGCGTCTGGATGATATTGTTGATTTAATTAAAGGGCCAAAAGGGACTAAAGTTCAGTTGCAGATTCTGTCCGGTAAAGCAATTGATAAAGCGCATACTGTTATTATTACCCGGGAAGAAATTCACCTTGAAGATAGGGAAGCAAAATCATCTGTTGAAGTGATTGATGGTAAAAAAATCGGGGTGATTACTATCCCGAGCTTTTATATGAAATTAAGTGAAGACGTTGATCGTGAGCTAAAGGCGCTAGCTCAGGAGAACGTTGAAGGTATTATTATTGACTTACGCAATAATGGTGGCGGGGCATTAAGTGAAGCGACGTTATTAACCGGATTGTTTATCCCCTCAGGACCCGTTGTCCAGGTGCGTGACAGCCGAAATCAAATCTTAGTTCATGAAGATGAAAACAGAGCTGTAAGTTACAAAGGACCGCTAACTGTTCTGATTAATCGCAACAGCGCATCAGCATCGGAAATATTTGCTGCCGCTCTGCAGGATTATGGGCGGGCTATTATTATCGGTGAACAAAGCTTTGGTAAAGGTACTGTGCAGCAACATCGCCGTATATCAAGGTTTTATGATAAAGATGCGGATTTGGTTGGCTCAGTTCAGTATACTATCGCCAAATTCTATCGCATTGATGGTGGCAGTACGCAAAACAAAGGGGTTATCCCGGATATTCAATTTCCCAGCGGAATCGATCCGGATGACACCGGCGAGAGCGTAGAAGATAATGCATTACCCTGGGACAATATCAAATCGGCTAATTATTCACCGGTAAATAGGTTACAGTCAGTTATCAATTCACTGACTAAAAAACACCAGGCGCGCATAAAAAATGAAGTTGAGTTTACTTATCTGCAAAATGATATTGAAGAGTATCTGCAGGAAAAAGACATGACCACAATTTCTCTTAATGAACGCGAACGGGTTAAATTACGTGAAGAGAAAGAAAAGCAGGCTCTACAGCGTGTTAATGAAAGATTAGAACGTGCCGGGTTACCACAAGTTACATCTATTGATGATATTCCCGAAGACTTTGAGCCGATAGATGCCTTTTTACTTGAAGCTGCTGCAATTACACTTGATTATGCACATTCTTAAAAATAACTGATTTCTTTTAAAGCCGGCTAGTGAGTCGGCTTTTTATTTTTCATGCTTATGTAAATGACTCTGGTATTTTAACAAAACTAAAAGCACGACCACTGAGAACACAGAAAAGCTGCGCTCTAGGTGGTAGTTCTCCAACATTTTTCTGTACCTGAGTGAAGTTCATGGGCATTAAAGAAAGAAGCGCTGTTTATCTCGGTTGGTCGTTGTCGTAGTAGTCAATAGGGCGTATAACCAGTTCGATTTTATCCTGTTGTGCTTCTACATAACTTAAATTCGTGTACCAGTCACCCACATCGTAACGTTGTGCCGGTTTGCCTTTAATTGACATATTATGACAGGCAACCTGATGGGTATGTCCGTGAATTAAGGTTTGCGTGTTATGTTTTTCCATCAAACGTTTTACCTCATCTTCCGTTACCCCCATTATTTCACGGTTTTTGTAGACCTTTTTTGACTGACTGGCAGTACGAATTTTCCAGCCTATTTTTTTACGCAGGGATAAGGGTAATAAATTAAAAAGTAATTGTAGGATTGGATTATGGATGACCTTACGCATTTTTTGATAATTTTTATCCGCTAAACACAGGGTATCACCGTGTAAAATCAAGGTGTTGTTACCATATAAATCTATTTCGCAGTGTTCTGGTAATAACTGCATGGATGATTGCCGCGCGAATTTCTTGCCGAGCATAAAATCCCGGTTACCGTGGATGTAATACACTTGGATATTATTTTCGGACGCGTAGGCTGAGAGTTTCAGCGCGACTTCATCCATTAACGGCGTATGCTCATCATCACCGATCCACACCTCAAACAGATCACCTAAGATATATAAAGCCTGTACGTTTTCTGTTTCATGTTGTAAAAAATTGAAAAAGGCAGTGCAAACTTGCGGGTGGTTTTCACTAAGGTGGAGATCGGCAATGAAGAGGGTGCGCATATTAGAGACCAATTAATTGTTAAGCAATAGTTACATTGTTGATGATCACTTCTTCCAGCGGTACATCCTGGTGCACATAGCCATAGTTACCGGTATCGACATTTTTGATTTTATCAACCACATCCATGCCTTCAACTACCTGAGCAAACACGCAGTATCCCCAGCCTTCGTTCGTTTCTGCTTTAAAATCAAGAAACGTATTGTTGTTAACGTTGATAAAAAATTGTGCAGATGCAGAATGCGGCTCCATAGTGCGCGCCATTGCCACTGAATATTTTACATTTGACAGACCGTTGTTGGCTTCATTTTTTACCGGTTTAGTAGTTGGTTTTTCTTCCATGCCCGCTGCAAAACCACCACCTTGAACCATAAAACCATCAATAACGCGGTGGAAAATAGTGTTGTCATAGTGACCGGATTCAGCATATTTAAGGAAATTGGCAACCGTTTTCGGGGCTTTTTCAGCGTTTAATTCAAGTTTAATATCGCCATAATTTGTATGTAAAGTAATCATAATTAGATCCTGAGATTTGAAAAGTAGTAAATACCCGTAGGGATTGGCCATATCATACCCTAAACAGTCTAATTCATTAAATACAAAGGATGAATTTCTCTTAATTGCGGGTTAGAATGCTCCAATTACCGTTATTGATTGGAAGCTTCATGTTAAAAATATACAACACTCTGACACGACAAAAAGAAGAATTTAAACCCCTTATACCTGGCAAAGTTGGTATGTATGTGTGTGGTATTACTATTTACGATTATTGTCATATCGGCCATGGTCGAACATTTGTTGCTTTTGATACCGTTGCCCGTTATTTACGCTTCAGCGGTTACGATCTTAATTTTGTACGCAATATTACCGACATTGATGACAAGATTATTAATCGTGCGGCTGAGAACAACGAAAGTTACGAGCAATTAACTGCACGTTACACCAAAGCGATGCATGAAGATTTTGATGCGTTGTTTTTGCAACGCCCGGATATCGAACCTCGGGTCACAGATCATATGCCTGAAGTGATCAGCATGGTTAAAAAACTGATTGATAAAGGTCACGCTTATGTTGCTGAAAGCGGAGACGTTTTATTTGCGGTTGACAGTTTTTCACAATACGGAGAGCTGAGCGGGCAAAATTTAGAAATGCTGCAGGCAGGATCCCGTGTTGATGTTGAAGACAGTAAACGTAATCCGTTGGATTTTGTGCTATGGAAAATGGCTAAACCAGGAGAACCTTTTTGGGAGTCTCCCTGGGGCAACGGCCGCCCGGGTTGGCATATTGAATGTTCAGCAATGAACCATAAACACCTCGGTGAAGTTTTTGATATTCACGGTGGCGGTTCAGACCTTACTTTCCCGCATCATGAAAATGAGATTGCCCAATCCTGTTGTGCGCATCATGGAAAATATGTAAATACCTGGATGCACTCGGGAATGGTGCAGGTAGATAAAGTTAAAATGTCGAAATCTTTAAATAACTTCTTCACCATTAAAGATGTGCTGGATGTTTACGACAGTGAGTCTGTGCGTTACTTTTTGATTTCAGGGCATTATCGCAGTCAGCTTAACTATTCTGAAGACAATTTGAAGCAGGCGCGTGCCAGCCTGGAGCGTTTGTATACGGCAATCCGTGATTTACCGATTGCCAATGAAATAGTCCCGGATAAGGATGAAGTACATTATCAGAAATTCGTTAAAGCAATGGACGATGATTTTAATACGCCGGAAGCGTTAGCGGTGTTGTTTGATCTTGCTAAAGAGGTAAACAGACTCAAACAGACGGATCTTGAGCAGGCAGCTTTATCTGCTTCTTTACTGGTGAAACTTGCGAATGTCCTGGGCTTATTAAGCCAGTCCCCGGAGCAGTTTTTACAAGGTGATGAGACGCAGGATGAAGTTGCTATGATTGAAGCGCTTATCAAACAACGTAATGATGCCCGGGCAAATAAAGATTGGGCGGCAGCTGACCAGGCTCGTGACAAACTGGCTGAACTCAGTATTATTCTGGAAGATGGCCCCGGCGGTACTACCTGGAGAAAGCAATAAGTTTCAATAGGCATTAGCAGTTAGGCGAGACAAAATCGCAGCAGCAGGCGCCCCCTGTAGCTGCTGCTTTTTAACCAGATGAGTGAGTGTAAATGGAATATTCTGCTTTAATATTATTCATCCCGACTTTTTTTGCTGTGTCTGCCACACCCGGTTTGTGCATGACACTGGCGATGACCTTGGGTATGACCATAGGTGTACGCAGAAGCCTGTGGATGATGAGCGGAGAATTAGTCGGGGTTGCACTGGTTACGGTGTCCTCGCTGATTGGGGTGGCAACACTTCTATTAGCCCGTCCGAATATGTTCCTGGTGCTGAAATACCTGGGGGGAGCTTACCTCTTTTACCTGGGGATCCAGATGTGGCGCTCCCGCGGTAAAATGGCAATTCCTGAAAATTTTTCCTTACAAAATAACGTCACCCGCAAATCGCTTATCACCCAGGGATTTGTAACAGCCATTGCCAATCCGAAAGGGTGGGCGTTTATGATTTCGTTATTACCTCCTTTTATCAATCCTGAGCTGCCATTACATCCGCAGGCGACGATTTTAGTTGCTATTATTTTGCTTTTTGAATTTGTTTGTTTATTGTTATATGCAGCGGGTGGTCGTACGCTGCGTCATCTTTTGCAGCAACAGGGTAACGTTATTCTGCTCAACAGAATCGCCGGATCGCTGATGATCTGTGTTGGTGCCTGGTTGGCATTGACGTAATTTAGGGGGAAATATGGACAATATCGGTTGTAAAGTGATTGTTTCGGGAATAGTGCAGGGGGTTGGCTTTCGTTATTTTACCGCAGCGGAAGCGCGTTTGTATCATATTATGGGACATGCTAAAAACTTAGCCAGCGGTGATGTCGAAGTGCTTATGTATGGCGAACGGGCAAAAATAGCCAAAATGGTAAAATGGCTTGAAAAAGGCCCTAAAACATCCCGGGTAAGCGGCATAACCGTGACAGAAGTACCTTATGTGGAGAGGCGGGATTTTGTGACCCGCTAATTTTATTTTGCTGCAATTTGTTTGTTTTTAAAATCCTGTAAGACGATTTCCAGTGCATCTACAGCCAACTGATTATCGATTTTATTTTCTTCCAACAGTTGGATTAAATCCACCGCCAGGTGAACCGCCTGCGGCGCATCGGCCAACGAATTGTTATTTTTTTGCTTATCCATTGCTGTTACTCATCACTGATCTCTTCTAATTTAAATTCTAATTTTTGAGTATAGGTATTACATTTCTGATAGCGAATTTTCAGCGCCTCAATTTTTTCTTTAATAGGTACTTTCTGCCAGGCAGGTGAATTTATTATTAACTCTTCCTGCTCGGCAATCATGTTTAATAAACGCTCTTCATAGTGATACTGTTTTTGTAACTGCTGATAGATATCCTCTTTCACAGATGAATAGGATTTGTATAACAGTTCAGCCTGTCCTTTTTCCAGGTTTTGTACAAGCTGCAATAATAGCTGAAACTGGCTGACGAAAAGTTCACATTCAAATGCAATCAGTGCTTCGGGGAGTTTTTTATCAAGTACATTGTGCAGGGAAAGCAGAGTGTTTTCGAGCTGCTCGATGTAACCGCAAAGTGTCAGAGAGCGTTTTGGGAAAATATGCACTTCAAACACAAAGCATCTATTTTCTGTCTGTTGAATTTTTTGATCAAGTTGTCTGCATCTTGTTTTTAACTCGTCTAATTGCTGACGTAACTTTGAGATTGGTACATTTATTGAGCTTAATTTAGCCATGCGTTACACCCTAATTTTACTGCCGTTATCACCACCATTAAAATGAAAATAGGAGATAATCTGGTAGTAACAGTTAAATCGATACTTAACAAGGCGGGCTGCCCAAGCAGACCAGCTCCACCGATAAAACCGGGAAGGAATCCGACAAAGATCAGTAAAACCCAGCCGCCGGGTTCGAAGATAATTTCAGTCATTAATGTTTGTTCTCAAATTGAATAGCAAACGGGGGCAATGCATCGAGTAATCCTTTCCCGTAACGTTTTGTTTTTACTCTTTTATCTAATATGACAATTTTTCCCTTATCATTTTCTTTTCTGATTAATCTTCCACATGACTGAATCAATTTTTTACTGGTTTCCGGAATTGCAAGCTGTAAAAAAGGATTTCCCCCCTGAGCTTTTATCCATTCTGAATGCGCTTCTTCAACGGGAGAGTTCGGTACAGCAAAAGGTAATTTGGTGATAATTAAGTTGGTTAAATAGTGCCCGGGCAGATCCAGTCCTTCAGATAAGCCGCCCGTACCGAAAATAATGCTGGTTTTGCCCTGATCACAACGCTGCTTATGGGTTTCAATAAGTTTGCTGCGCGACAATACGCCCTGAACCAATAATGCTTGTTGATATTTTTTATTTAGTTTATCTGCAACTAAATTCATTTGCCAATAAGATGCAAATAAAACCAGATTCCCCTCTTTTTCGCATAAATAATGCTCAATTTTATCGACCAGTTCATTGTCAAATCCCTGTTGCGTCGGATCTTTTTCCATATCGGCAATAATCAACGGTACGGCAGGATAATTGAAAGGAGATTTTAAGCGCAGATATTGCGTGCCATCATCTGTTTTTAAACCACTTTGGCGTTTATAGTATTCGAAATTATTAAGCGATGTCAGTGTCGCTGAGCATAAAATAACGCCGGCCGCTTGTGACCAGAACATATATTCTAAAATCCCGCCGACTTCTATTGGCGAGGCATTCAGATAGATATCTGCTTTTTCTTTTTCTGCCCAGGCTGCAATCGGTGCCTGCTTGCTGGACCTTTCTTTGCTGAGCATAACCCATAGTGCATGCATATTTTCAATACGCTGAAGAAAAAAGCCAAGCTCTATCATCAGTGGTTCGGCATCTTTTATTTTAATATTACCGTCTTTGATCTCCTCACTGATGATATTGGAAAGTTTATTTAAAGCAGATAAACATTTTTTACTTTCCTCTTTTAAATTACAAACGGGAATGGTTAAGACTTCAGGCAGCTCGCCTAATTCAAAGCGGTATTGCTCTGACTCATTAAAGTAGTGCGGGTTATCATTAAAAAACAACTCGATAATTTTCAGGTTTTTTATTAAATCCTGTGCGCCTTCAAGCATATTCATATCAGGCGTGATGATGGTTTGGCGATTAATGATCTTTTTGATGTGCTGGCTTAACTGGGGGATTTTTTTAAGCCACTCCTGGCTGCCTTTGATACTGGCGCGGGCACTGGAAAAATCCCGGGAAATTTTCGGCAGGTGGTGTGCTTCGTCCAGTACATAAAAACAGTTGTCCGGTTCGGGTAAAATGATACCGCCACCGAGCTCCAGATCAGCCAATAGCAGGGCGTGGTTGACAACGATAATATCAGCCTTATTAATATCATCACGGGCGCGATGAAAAGGGCACTGGCGATGATTAGCCAATACCCGTTTGCAGCTGAATTTATCAGAAACAATGTGTTGCCAGACGCGATCTGGGATAGGGGTCGGCCAGCTATCACGATCACCTAACCATTTGCCTGACAGGTAAGCTTTATTTAAACGAGTTAATAACTCGTGGTCGCCCATCTGAGGTTTTTCAGTGAATAAAACCTGCTGCTCGGGGGCTTGCTGGGTACTAAAAAGTTTATGCTCACAACAGTAGCGCTGCCGTCCCTTCGCTAAAGTAAAGGTGAATTTAAATTCACTGTGGCGTAAAAAAAAAGGCAGATCCTTATGCATTAATTGTTCTTGCAAGGTGACCGTTGCTGTCGAAATAATCAATTTTTTATTGGCATGCTTGGCAACAGGCAAGGCAGCCAGAATGTAAGCTAATGATTTACCAATCCCGGTGCCTGCCTCTGCGACAAGTATACGCCGTGATTTATCATATTCACCGGCAAGTACTTTTGCGATTTCGGCAATCAGATAATTTTGTGCTTTACGCTTGGTAAAATTAGGCAGGGCTTGGGTAAGAAGATCATAACCTGCACGGATCTGTGTTTTTAGAGGGTCTGAAAGCATATATTCCGTGACTTAAGTAAAAGATATATTTTAGCAAAAATCTTTGCGGTAAACAGAATTTCTGTCATATTTTTATAACCTAATTGCACAACTGACTGTGATTAAAAGGGGATTTTATAAAGCCATCAACTTGCTGATTCCTGCTTCTTCAAGTAAATTGTCGGTATTATAAATTTTTAACTAGCTCCGAGCTTACCAACACTAAGTTTTCTTTTTTAAGTTGATACGTGTGTTAAGCCGCTTGTCTGACATTGTTGTCAGTGCAGAAGGGTAAATACAGAAATGTTTTTGCCTCCCGTATTTGGAAAGGAACTGAACATGCAACAACTTATTGATAACTTCGACCGGAAGTTTGAATACCTGCGTCTGTCTATAACCGATGTATGTAATTTTAAATGTAATTATTGCCTGCCCGATGGCTATCAACGAACTCATAATAAACAGTTTTTGAGCGGCCAGGAAATAAGCAATTTAGTAGCAGCTTTTGCTGAGCTTGGCACCAAAAAGGTACGCATAACCGGCGGAGAGCCGAGTCTCCGTAAGGACTTCGCACAAATAATCTCTGCTGTCTCGAATACAAAGGGCATCCGCAAGGTCGCCACTACCACTAATGGTTTCAGCTTAAGCGCCAATGCGCAGGCATGGTTTGATGCCGGCCTTGATGCGGTTAATGTCAGTGTTGATAGTCTGGATGCTAAAACTTTTCACCTTATTACCGGCAAGAATATCTTTCAGAAGGTAATGCAGGGGGTCAATGATGCTGTTAAGGCTGGTTTTAAACAAATTAAAATAAACAGCGTATTAATGAAAGGCTTGAATGATATTGACATTGATTTGTATATTGACTGGATAAAAGATCAACCTATTCAATTACGCTTTATTGAATTGATGCAGACAGAAGATAATACTGAATTTTTTGACAAACACCACATTTCCGGTGAATGGATAAAACAAAATCTGCTGGACAAGGGCTGGACACAAAAAGTGCCCTTAAGCCATGACGGGCCGGCTCAAATTTTCTGCCATCCTGATTATCTCGGAGAAGTTGGTTTGATCATGCCCTACAGTAAAGACTTTTGTAAAACCTGTAACCGCCTGCGGGTCTCTTCCACCGGCCGCCTGCATCTTTGTTTGTTTGGTGAAGAAGGCGTTGATTTGCGGGATCTTTTGGCCTCTCCGGCAGACAAAGAGCAGCTCAAAACCCGCATATTGGAAGCACTGAAAAGCAAAAAGGTGAGCCATTATCTGGATCTGGGAAAATCAGGCGGCACACCCCATCTTGCTTCGATTGGCGGTTAACCGCCTGACAGCGGTCAGCCTTCAGTTGACCGCTGACGGCCTGACTCTTATACACAAGTCTGTAACCATTGCTGGTGTTCTTTATTCTTTTCGGGGCGCAGGATTTATCCTGCAAATAATACCAAATCCGATAATTGTCTATTCATTCATGCTTGTTAAAATGAATGCTGGCTAGACATAAAACTACGTTTTAGTCTTTGTTATTGATTTGATTCAGAACGTTCTGTTCTTCACCACTTTGTGGCCAGCTAAAGCTGTTCAAAATCGTTCCACATGATTTTGTGTAATTAGAACAACTAGTTACTGCAATCAATGCCTTGCTTTCATCCATTTTTCCTACGCCTAAATAGATCATCTAATTAACGGAATTGGTATTAGAAGCTCGTTGCTCGCCACTCGCTGCCTGTCCCCAATAATCACCATTCTTCAAAAGCCTTCTCATCTCTGAGTTTTATGACTTCTGAAAAATACTAAAACCGTTAACAAAGCGGCTATCGGCTAAATTTGTGCAGTCCGTCTCTTTGTTAACATATTGTTGTTGATTTAGATCAACTAGGCGCCCATCTGCGAAGCACTAAATTACAAAGTTGTTATTATAAGCCGAGTAAATCACTCGGGTATTAACCACTTGTAAAGTAAGGTCTTTGTGTGAAGTTTGATAATAATAAAAGAAGATTATTTAAAAAAAAGCATAAGGTGACTGTTACCAACTTGTTACCCTGGATCCAAGATATTGATTTATTTGTTAATAATTGTACGCAATGCGGAGATTGTTTAAACAGTTGCCCGGAAAAAATTATTGTTAAAGGCGACGGTGGTTTTCCGAATATTGATTTTGATAAAGGCGAATGCACTTTTTGCGGTCACTGTGCAGACGTTTGTAACGAACCTATTTTTGTCCCGACAACGCAGCAGCCTTGGATAAAAAAGGCTCAGATAGGAGTTATGTGTCTGGCTTACCAGAATGTGTATTGCCGCAGTTGTTCTGAAAGTTGTGAGAATGGCGCACTCACATTTCAAATTGGTTTAAGCGCAATACCGCAAATTGACTTAGACTCATGTACGGGATGCGGGGCTTGTGTTGCACCATGCCCGACGTCAGCTATCCATATAAAGGCAGCAGAATGAAAACTGAAGAATTACATGTATCCAGTTTGATTGTTCATCTCAATCCTAAAAAATTGCGAGAGATAGAAAGCAGTATCAATTCGTTAGAGGGGGCGGAGTTGGTCACCATTTCTCCGGTCGGTAAAGCGATTGTGGTATTAGAAGCACCCAATCAGCGTGTCATTATGGAAGTGATTGATAAAATTAATGGATTGGATGGCGTGATCAATACCGGTCTTGTCTATCATGAATTTGAAAAATTAGAAGTTTAATAACTTTAATAACAATGCTGATTGATAAGTAATATCTTATTGAATGTATTGTTTTCACCAAAGAGTGAGGGAGTATAATGAAATTTACGAGACGTGAATTTATGAAAGCGCAGGCGGCGGCATCGGCAGCTGCCGTTGCCGGCATAACTCTGCCAGCCTCTGCAAGCAATCTTATTGCCAGCAAAGATGCCAGTAAAATTAAATGGGATAAAGCGCCATGTCGCTTTTGCGGTACTGGCTGTAGCGTACTGGTGGGTACGCAGGACGGTCGTGTGGTTGCCACTCAGGGCGATCCGGATGCACCTGTTAATAAAGGCCTTAATTGTATCAAAGGATATTTTTTATCGAAAATAATGTACGGCAAAGACCGTTTAACGACACCTTTATTGAGAATGACAAATGGTGTTTACGATAAAAATGGTCAGTTTGAACCGGTTTCCTGGGATGCGGCATTTGATATTATGGCCGAAAAATTTAAAGATTCCCTGCAGAAAAAAGGACCAACATCAGTGGGTATGTTTGGCTCAGGGCAGTGGACTGTTTGGGAAGGTTATGCTGCTTCAAAATTGATGAAAGCCGGGTTCCGTACCAATAATCTAGATCCTAATGCGCGTCACTGTATGGCTTCTGCTGTGGGTGGTTTCATGCGTACTTTTGGTATAGACGAACCTATGGGCTGCTATGACGACCTCGAAAATGCAGATGCATTTGTTCTTTGGGGATCAAATATGGCGGAGATGCACCCGATTCTCTGGTCTCGTTTGACGGATCGCCGTTTAAGTAACCCCGATGTCAGTGTGCATGTTTTATCAACCTATACGCACCGCTCCTTTGAACTTGCCGATAATGGCATGATCTTTACGCCGCAAACAGATTTAGCGATTTTAAATTTTATTGCCAACTACATTATTCAAAATGATGCAGTTGATAAAGATTTTGTTAAAAAGCATACCAATTTCCGCAAAGGTGTTACTGATATCGGTTATGGGCTACGCCCTGAGCACCCTTTACAGCAGGCTGCTAAAAACCCGGATTCGGGTGCGTCAACCGAGATGACATTTGAAGAGTTTGCAGAATATGTCTCGGAATTTGATGTTAAATATGCGGCAAAAATCTCTGGTGTGTCGGAAGCTAAGCTGATCGAACTGGCAAAAGTCTATGCGGATCCCAGTAAAAAAGTGGTTTCCTACTGGACCATGGGATTCAATCAGCATACGCGCGGCGTGTGGGCAAATAACCTGATGTACAATGTGCATCTGCTGACCGGAAAAATTTCTAAACCCGGCTCAGGTCCTTTTTCATTAACCGGCCAGCCATCCGCTTGCGGTACTGCACGTGAGGTTGGAACTTTCTCGCATCGTCTCCCTGCCGATCTAGTGGTTACTAATCCTAAACATCGCGCCACGGCAGAGAAAATTTGGAAACTGCCTGAAGGTACGATTGAACCAAAGCCCGGTTATCACGCTGCATTACAGAACCGCATGCTAAAAGACGGCAAGTTAAATGCTTATTGGGTGATGTGTAATAACAATGTTCAGGCCGCTGCAAATATCAATGAAGAGGTCTTACCGGGTTATCGTAACCCTGAAAACTTTGTGGTTGTCTCTGACCCGTACCCGACGGTTACCGCGCAAGCTGGTGATTTGATTTTACCCACTGCAATGTGGGTAGAAAAAGAGGGTGCATACGGTAATGCGGAACGCCGCACCCAATTCTGGCATCAACAGGTGAAAGCGCCTGAAGGCGCAAAATCTGATCTTTGGCAGTTAGTTGAATTTTCTAAACGTTTTAAAGTTGAAGAAGTCTGGCCTGCCGAACTGATTGCCAGCATGCCGGAAGTGAAAGGTAAAACCTTACATGACGTATTATACAAAAACGGACAGGTTGATGCATTCCCGCTGGAGCAGGTAAAAGACGATCAACTTAATGATGAAGCACGTGATTTTGGCTTCTATATCCAAAAAGGTTTATTTGAAGAATATGCCATGTTTGGACGTGGCCATGGCCATGATTTAGCTCCTTTTGATCAATATCATCAGGCGCGCGGCCTACGTTGGCCTGTTGTTGATGGTAAAGAAACCTTATGGCGTTTCCGTGAAGGTTATGATCCCTACGTGGAAAAAGGCAGTGAAGTGCAGTTTTACGGTCACCCGGATAAGCGCGCCATTATTTTCGCACTGCCTTATGAGCCGCCTGCAGAATCACCGGATGAAGAGTACGACTTATGGTTAAGCACCGGTCGTGTCCTTGAGCACTGGCATTCAGGAACAATGACCCGCCGGGTGCCTGAATTATACCGTGCCTTCCCTGATGCTGTCATATTTATGCATCCTGACGATGCTAAATCCCGTGGTTTACGCCGAGGTGATGAGATTGTCTTAGCGTCCCGTCGCGGTGAATTAACTTCACGTGTTGAAACTCGTGGCCGTAACCGTCCGCCGAAAGGGCTGGTATTTATGCCGTGGTTTGATGCGAAACAGTTAACCAATAAAATCACGCTTGATGCAACTGATCCGCTCTCTAAACAAACGGATTATAAAAAGTGTGCTGTAAAAATCACTAAAAAAGTCTAATTAAAGAGTATGAGTAAACGGCCGCAACGCTACATTACACGACGTCAGTTTCTTGTTAATTCAGGTAAAAGTCTCTGTGGTGTGGGATTTATGGGAATAGGTCTGGCGAGTTATTCAACTCAAAGCCGGGCACATAACCCGCAGATGCTGCGTCCGCCGGGGGCATTAGCAGAGCTGGATTTTCAGTCTGCCTGTGTCCGCTGTGGTCTATGCGTTGAGGCATGCCCTTATGATATTTTGAAATTAGGTCGTTTTTTTCAACCGATAGCAACCGGTACACCCTATTTTATTGCGCGCACCGGACCCTGTGAGATGTGTGAAGATATTCCCTGCAAGCTTGCCTGTCCGACAGGTGCGCTTGATCCCAATCTGGACAGTATCGATGATGCAAGGATGGGGTTGGCGGTTTTAATAGATCAGGAGAACTGCCTTAATGTCCAGGGCCTTCGCTGTGATGTCTGCTATCGGGTTTGTCCGCTTATTGACGATGCCATTACCTTAGAGGTGCATCGAAATGTAAGAACCGGGCACCATGCTGTGTTTATACCCACGGTGCATTCTGAGTATTGTACCGGCTGCGGGAAGTGTGAAGAGGCTTGTGTATTGGAAAAAGCAGCCATCAAAGTGTTGCCCAGAAAGCTAGCTAAAGGTGAGCTTGGTCAGCATTATCGCTGGGGATGGAAAGAGAAAGAAAAAGCGGGAAGCGCTTTAATTGATGAGGTATTAGACCTGCCGGATCGTAAGCCGGAGGGAATGTGATGAAAGAGAGGCATTCCTTAGGGCAAGAAGCAATTAACAAAAAAGGGTGGTTTTTGGCCAACCGTTTTTTGCTACTGCGCCGCTCGGTACAACTATTGATTTTAACGCTTTTTTTGCTCGGTCCACTCGCAGGGATTTGGATTATAGAGGGTAATTTAAGTGCCAGCTTATTATTTTCTGCTGTCCCTTTTACTGACCCGTTTATTCTCCTGCAGAGTATCACGGCAGGGCATTTACCACTGTTTCAGGCTTTTTTAGGCGCAGCTATTGTGGTTGTTTTTTATCTTGTTGTTGGGGGGCGCGTATTCTGCTCCTGGGTCTGCCCGGTTAATTTAATAACCGATGCAGCGGCATGGTTGCGAAGAAAGTTGGATCTGCGCAAAGAGAAGGTATTAAGCAATCGCTGGCGTTATTGGATTCTGGCAATGGTGATGATCCTGCCGGTGTTTACCGGCGTGCTGTCTTGGGAGTTGATAAACCCGGTTTCAGCATTCCACCGCGGACTGTTTTTCGGTATGGGAATGGCTTGGATAGTTTTTTTTATGCTGTTTTTATTCGACTTACTGGCCGTTGAAAATGGCTGGTGTAGTCACCTTTGTCCGATGGGCGCTTTTTATTCTCTGATCAACCGTTTCAGCTTAATTAAAGTTGATGCAAAGGATCGGGAAAAATGCACAAATTGCCTGGATTGTTTTTCAGTTTGTCCTGAGCCGGCCATTTTACAAGGCCCAGTGCATGGACAGAAACACAATATTGGCACGCTGGTAAAGGATATAACCTGTACGAATTGCGGCCGCTGCGTCGATGTTTGTGCAGTCAATGTTTTTAAAATTACTACCGTATTTAACGGTAAACAAGTTACCGATCAAAAGGTGGAGAGATAAATATGAAAAAATTGCTTACAGCTGTAATAACGGCAGGGATTTTAGCAGTAACCGCATCCTCAGTATGGAGTTTAGATGAGGACTCTGACTATATCGTTGACAATGGCGGGGTGGAGTCACTACGCGGGCATCAACAACTTGCGGATATTAATAAATCTGAACCCATGAAGCGTGTGCCGCGTGACCAGCAGCCGATTGATCGCGAGTACATTCAACAACCACCTTTAATTCCGCATACCATCCGCGGTTATCAGGTTAATTTAAATGCCAATAAGTGCTTGTCTTGTCATAGTTTTAAAAATGCGGGAGCGATGGGCGCAACCAAGATCAGTGTGACCCACTTTGAAACACGTGAAGGAACAACATTATCTGATGTTTCGCCGCGTCGTTACTTCTGTCTGCAATGTCATGTCACTCAGGCTGATGCAAAACCTCTGGTTGAAAATAATTTCAAACCTGTTGAATCGTTACGCTAAGCCGGGAGCAAGGTTATTATGCTAAAATTGTTGAAACGTTTATGGTTTATTATGAAATCCCCATCATCTGCAGCGATGGGCTTTATCTTACTGATTGGTTTTTTAGGAGGCGTTATTTTTTGGGGCGGCTTCAATACCGGGATGGAAGCAACTAATACTGAAGAGTTCTGCGCCGGCTGCCATGCACCGATTGTAAAAGAGATCCAGGAAACAATTCACTATGCAAACCGTTCAGGTGTTCGGGCTATTTGTTCTGACTGCCATGTACCCCACAACTGGACAGATAAAATTGTCCGTAAGGTGCAGGCATCAAAAGAGCTGGTGGCCTTTGCTATGGGAACCATCAATACGGAAGAAAAATTCCAAGCACGGCGCGGATACCTGGCAAACCGGGAGTGGCACCGTATGAAAGAGAACGATTCGCAGGAGTGTCGCAACTGCCATCAGTTTGAGTATATGGACTTCAGTGAGCAGGGCGCACGCAGTGTTAAACAGCACTCTACAGCTCTGGCATCGGGCGATAAGACCTGTGTTGATTGCCATAAAGGCATTGCCCATAATTTACCGGATATGACAGGTGTAGAAGGTTGGTAAGTTCGTTGATATACTTGGACTAAAGGGGCTTTTCAGCCCCTTTTTCTATTATACCAATCAGACTAATTATCTGATCATTTATGCTTGTTAAAATAAATGCTAGCTAGACATAAAACTACGTTTTAGTCTTTGTTATTGATTTGATTCAGAACGTCTTGTTCTTCACCACTTTGTGGCCAGCTAAAGCTGTTTAAAATCGTTCCATACGATTTTGTGCAATTAGAACAAATAGTTACTGCAATCAATGCCTCGCTTTCATTCATTTTTCCTGACGCATAAACAGATCATTTAATTAATTCAATTGCTATTATCCAAAAAAGGTGAGATTTTTGAAAATTGCTGGGATTGTTTTAGCGGGTGGTTTATCTACCCGTATGGGAGAGGATAAAGCACAATTAGAGTTAGCTGAACAAAGTTTATTAGCGCGCTCAGTCGCTTTACTTGAAGCCCTGCCACTGGAAAAAATATTTGTCAGTGGTGATTATCAAGAGTATCTTTCAATACCTGATAAGTTAACGCATCTCGGACCTATCGGTGGGTTGCATGCATGTGTTGAGGCTTTATATGATGATTACGATGCATTATTTATTGTCCCTGTCGATATGCCGCTGCTGGGTATTAAGCAATGTAAAGTATTATTGAATGCCTTTAAAGAGCATCCGCAAGGTGTATTTTTTGATGAAGTGACCTTTCCGCTTATTTTACCTTTAAATAGCGCTTTGCAGAAATACCTGTCAGAAGTATTAGTTACGCCGGAAAAAAAACAACGTTCACTGTATCGCCTTCTTAAATATTTTAAAATACAGCCAGTTAATTATACAGAACAAGAACACTTTCGTTTTTACAATAGTAATACCCCGAGTGAATTTCAAGCTTGTGTTGAAATCTATAAAAAATTACAAACAGTTAAGGATTAATAATGAGTCATCTTGCAACAGCAGAGTTTAAACCGGCAAAGATCGCTGTATTAACAGTGTCAGATACCCGTAAGGAAGAAACGGATACCTCCGGTGGATATTTAGCGCAATCTTTACAGGAAGCGGGGCACCTGCTTGCTGATAAAAAAATTGTGATAGATGATCCTTATAAAATCCGGGCCATCGTTTCCACCTGGATTGCAGATCAGGATATTACCGCTATTTTAATTACCGGCGGAACAGGATTTACCGCCCGGGATAATACTCCGGAAGCCGTTTCTGTGCTGTTTGATAAACAGGTGGAAGGTTTTGGTGAACTTTTCCGTCATATTTCTTATCAGGAGATTGGTTCGTCAACTATCCAAAGTCGCGCACTGGCAGGTTTTGCTAATAAAACCGTTATTTTTTGTATGCCGGGCTCCACCGGTGCCTGTAAAACAGCCTGGTCAAAAATAATCGTGGAGCAGTTAAACTCACAACATAAACCTTGTAATTTCATCCCCCATATTGGTTTTTAAAGGTAGATTATGACTCAAGTATTTACTCACATTAACCAGGACGGCAAAGCAAATATGGTTGATGTTGGAGACAAAAGCATCACCGAGCGGCAAGCGATCGCACAAGCTTATGTAGAGATGAAAGCTGAAACCTTAGCCTTGATTTTAAGCGGCCAGCATCATAAAGGTGATGTTTTTGCCACCGCCCGGATTGCCGGCATTATGGCGGCAAAAAAAACGGCCGATATTATTCCGCTTTGCCACCCGTTAGCGCTGACCAAGGTAGAAGTTGATTTAGTGGCTGAGCCTGAATTTAACCGGGTACGTATACAAAGCTTGTGTAAATTGTCGGGTAAAACCGGTGTGGAAATGGAAGCCTTGACTGCGGCATCCGTTGCTGCATTAACTATCTATGATATGTGTAAAGCGGTGCAGAAAGATATGGTCATCACACAGGTAAAACTGTTGGAGAAAAGCGGCGGTAAATCAGGGCATTTCAAGTCAAAGTAAGTAAGGGGGATAGATGATTAAAATTTTGTTTTTTGCACAGATACGCGACCAGTTAGGTGTCAGTGAACTGCAGTTGCCGAGTCAGGACAACTCGGACATAGAGTCCCTGTTAAACACCTTGAAAGCGCGTGATAACAACTGGGCATCGGTACTTTCCAGAGGAAAATTAATGGTTGCAGTGAATCAAAGCATGTGTAGCGATAATATGCAGCTTAAAGCAGGTGATGAAGTGGCTTTTTTCCCCCCGGTCACGGGTGGTTAAAGATGATTAGAGTGCAAACAGAAGATTTTAGCCTGCAGAAAGAATATGACCGCTTGCGCCAGCTATCGAGTGTCGGGGCTGTGGTGACTTTTACCGGGTTGGTACGGGATATCAATCAGGGAGAGCAAGTGTCGAGTTTGACTCTGGAGCATTATCCGGGGATGACAGAAAAGGCATTATCTGAAATTGTCTCACAGGCCAGACAACGCTGGGATATTCAGCAATGCACGCTGATCCACCGGGTGGGTGAATTAAAGTTAAGTGATCAAATTGTTTTTGTGGGGATTGCCTGCATGCATCGTCAGGAAGCTTTTGCTGCTTGTGAATTCATTATGGATTATCTTAAAACTCAGGCGCCATTTTGGAAAAAAGAGAGCAACAGTCAGGGTGAAAGTTATTGGGTTGATGCACGCGAGTCCGACACGACAGCACTGGATAAATGGTCAGGTAAATGATGCGATTTTTTGCTTTGTTACTGTTAGTCAGCAGCTTTTCCCTACAGGCGAGTATTAAAGTTGCGGTGGCGAGTAATTTCAAAACAACCCTGATTGAAATTGCCGAAAATTATAAGCAGCAGACGGGGCAGAAAATATTAATATCCAGCGCATCAACGGGTATTTTATATAATCAGATTCAGCACGGTGCCCCGTTTGACCTGTTCCTTTCTGCTGATAGTGAACGGGCAATATTAATGGAACTGTCCGCTAAAGGGGTGGCGGGATCGCGCTTTACCTATGCTCAGGGAGTGTTGGCTTTCTGGGCACCCGACAGCCCGAATATGGTTAAGCCAGACACGCTGCAAAATTTCAAAGGGGCAATTGCCATTGCCAATCCTAAACTTGCCCCCTATGGATTAGCCGCTCAGCAGGTCCTGCAGAGTTTAAATTTGTGGGAGCATTTTAATTATGTGCAGGGGGCTAATATCAGTCAGGCCTATCAATTTATTGATTCAGGTAATATTAAGGCAGGTTTTGTCGCTCATTCTTTACTGCTGGAAAATAATGCGCGTAACTTTTTTTTGATCCCGAGCGCGTATCATCAACCCATTCTGCAGCAGGGCGTGCTGTTACAAAAGGCCGCAGATACGCAGGCGGTGCAGCACTTTATCAATTATCTTACCTCTGATCCGGTACAGGCATTGATTCGAACTAAAGGCTATATGTAAAAGATATGCTCAGTGAATTAGATTACAGTGCTATTTTTTTAACCTTTAAACTGGCCAGTTTAACCACCTTTATTTTGTTGATTATTTCGCCGCCGTTGGCATGGTGGCTTGCCCGCAGTCGTGTTGTTTTTCGCCCCTTGATTGAAGCGTTGGTGGCGCTGCCATTAGTATTACCACCTACGGTGTTAGGTTTTTATCTGCTTCTTTCATTTTCACCCGATAATTTTATCGGCAGACTATGGTTTAGTGTAACCGGCGGTAGCTTAGCTTTTTCATTTAGCGGTTTATTAATTTCCTCGGTTATCTACTCCTTACCCTTTGTCGTGCAGCCTCTGCAAAGCGCCTTTGTGAATCTGGATAAAAACTACCTTGAGGTGGCTTCTACGCTGGGTTTTAATTCCATCGAAGCTTTTTACCGGGTGGTTTTTCCGATGATTATGCCAAGTTATATTATTGCCGGCGCTTTAGGTTTTGCTCATACCGTGGGCGAGTTCGGTGTCGTACTGATGATCGGCGGTAATATTCCCGGGGAAACACAGGTCGTGTCTATTGCCCTTTTTGACCATGTGGAAACATTACAATACCAGCAGGCACATCTGCTCTCTTTTTGTTTGTTAGCTTTTTCTATGACACTACTGGTATTCATCTACGGAGTATTACAAAAACGTCAGCAGAGAGTTATCCATGCTTAAATTCGATCTTTTTAAATCGGTTAACCAGCAAACTTTATTTCATTTTCAAGGCCAGGTTGATCTGCAGGGGATTTGCTGCGTATTTGGGGATTCCGGATCGGGTAAAACCTCTTTTCTGCGCGCCCTGGCCGGTTTGGATAGTGGGTTTAGCGGTTCTTTATCCTGCTGGGGAAAGCCCTGGCTGGAAAGTACTCTCTTTATTAAAACTGAAAAGCGCAACATTGGCATGGTTTTTCAGGAGCCGCGTTTATTTCCCCATTTAGATGCCCTGGGTAATCTAAAATTAGCCACTAAAAAAGCCAAAAACAGTTTGTACACTATTAATGAGTTAGCTGATCAGCTTGATTTCAAGGCCTTATTAAATAAAAAAGTTCAGCAGCTATCCGGCGGACAAAAGCAGCGTATCGCCATTGCCAGAGCTATTTTGACCGGACCTGATTTGTTATTGATGGATGAGCCATTATCATCACTAGACCGGCATAGCAGGCAGTTATTATTACCCTTTATCAAAAAATTGAGTGAACAGATCCCGATTATCTATATCACTCACTCAATGCAGGAAGTGTTTTATTTAAGCCGGACAATGATCCTGATTCACAAAGGGGAGATTGAAAGTATCGGGGATCCGCAATCTCTGTTTTTAAATCACGAGTTGAGTTTGGCGAAACATAAACATTCCGGGGTGATGATAAATGTACAGCCTCTATGTTGGGATGAACAGTTTTCGGTTGTGCATGGCTTAATTGATAATCAGGCCGTTATTGTGGCGATGGAAAAGCCGTCGCAACTGCAGGAAATTCAGATTAAAGTGGAGAGCAAGGATGTTATTATTGCGACCGAAAAAATACACGGCAGCTCGCTGCAGAACTGTTTAAATGTGACAGTCGAACAGATTGAGCATCTTCCTGCAACCAGTGTATTGTTAACCCTTAACACCGGGGGCCAAAAAATACTGGCTAAAATAACCATAAAATCCTTACATGAACTCAAATTACAGCTTAATCAATCCATTTTTGCTTATATTAAAGCCATGAGTATTGCACAACTTGATAATTAAGGCGTGTTCAACTTATGAAGAGAAAAATTTAATCTTATAAAATGAAATACGCTTTTGCCTGCCGCCGATACTGTTTTTTAATTATTATGGTGCTCTGGATTATATTCTGCGATTAGAATTAAACAATATAATGATCTTGTTTACCTTGATGCCTATAATTATCAGTATCATCGGTATAAGCAGCATATAGCTGATTGTAATGATTTATTAAAGAGGTAGATGTGACCACGAAAAATTCAAATGTAAAGCGTAAAAAATCCAGATTATCAATATGGTGGAAGCTGCTCTTAGTCATCTCCGCTATTGCATTGATCTTTATTATTTATCTGGATTCTACCATCCGCACTACCTTTACCGGTAATAAGTGGTCTGTGCCGTCAACGGTGTATGCGCGCCCGTTAGAATTATATGAAGGTGCCGAATTATCGCTAAGAGACCTTAAAACTGAATTAGGCATGCTGGGTTACAATTTTGTATCTCGCCCTGAAAAGCCCGGTCAGGCATTGATTCGAGGTAATAACGTCACTCTTTATACACCTGGTTTTCAGTTCAGCGATGAACTGGAGCCTGCCCGTAAAGTATCATTACGTTTAGATGACGGCATGATCTCACAAATTTCCAGTGATGACGGAGCAGAATTATTACGTCTTGAACCGCTTGCGATTGGCGGTATCTACCCTTCCCATCACGAAGACCGCTTATTAGTGCAGCTGTCAGAAGTACCTGAATCGTTACAGAATATGCTGGTGGCCGTGGAGGATGACCGGTTTTATAGCCACTTTGGTATCTCCCTACGCGGGATTGTCCGCGCATTAATCAGTAATATCAAAGCAGGGGGGATCTCTCAGGGCGCATCAACGCTGACCCAGCAACTGATCAAAAATTATTATCTAAGTTCGGAACAAACATTAACCCGTAAAGCCAAAGAAGCATTAATGGCTTTGCTGCTGGAACTGCATTTCACTAAGTCGGAAATTCTCGAAGGTTATATTAACGAAATCTATCTTGGTCAGGATGGACCGAGGGCGATTCACGGCTTTGGTCTTGCGAGTCAGTATTATTTCAATAGACCTCTGGCCGATTTAGCGTTAGACCAGCAGGCGTTGCTGGTTGCCCTGGTGAGAGGGGCGAGTTATTACAACCCCTGGCGAAATCCTGAACGGGCTTTGGAACGTCGCAATCTGGTGCTGGACATTGCGGTACGTGAACAGCGCCTGGACCCTGATTTAGCCGAGGAGGCTAGAAAAAGACCGCTAGGTATTGGCGGACCAAGCGCCGCCGATAGTCGCCGTTATCCCGCTTATCTGGATCTGGTGCGCCGCCAATTACAACGGGATTATAATATTGAGGATCTTAAATCCAGCGGTCTGGCCATTTTTACCCATTTTGATCCGCTTGTGCAGATGAGTGCAGAGTCGAGCCTCAGTGCCAACATAGCCAGACATGAGGGCACTAACAAGAGCGCTGAACTGCAGGGGGCGGTGATAATCAGCAGGCCGGATACGGGGGCTGTGATTGCTGTTCTGGGCGGAAAAGATGGCCGTTATGCCGGTTTTAATCGTGCTTTAGATGCCCGCCGTCAGGTAGGTTCACTGCTTAAACCGGCGGTATTTCTGACTGCCCTGGAATTACCTAATTACACCCTCGCAACAACGATCAACGACGAACAATATACGTTACTGTTACCCAATGGAGATCAATGGACGCCGAAAAATTATGACCTCCAGGATCACGGGCAGGTACTGCTCTACAAAGCCCTTGCTCACTCATATAATCAGGCAACCGCACGTTTGGGTAATGCTATCGGCATTGATAAAGTGGTACAGACAGTACGCCGCCTGGGTGTTGAGCAGGATTTCCCTGCATTACCCTCTGTGACTCTGGGCGCTGTGGATCTGTTGCCGATTGAAGTTGCGCAGATGTATCAAACGCTTTCTTCCGGCGGTTTTTACACACCTTTAATGGCGATCAATGCGGTGGTGGATCCAAGCGGTGAAGTATTAACACGTTATCCTCTGGAGGTTGATAAGCGTTTTGATTCGGAGTCCATCTATATGCTTAGTCATGCTATGCAGGCCGTTACCCATGAAGGTACTGCAAAGTCGCTTGAATGGTTATTACCCGAATTTTCTGTTGCAGGTAAAACAGGAACAACCAATGATCTGCGCGATAGTTGGTTTGCCGGTTTTTCCGGGGATATGATGGCTGTTGTGTGGTTAGGAAAAGACGACAACAGCAGTACAGGTTTAACCGGATCTAGCGGTGCGCTGCGGGTCTGGGCTGATATTTTCAAGCAGCGCTCAAGCCTGCCTATTCAAAATTTACCCCCTGAAGGTATCACCACTGTTTGGGTTGACTCAGATACCGGGCAGGGCAGCCAGCAATCTTGTGAAAACGCTATTCCATTGCCCTTTTTGCTCGGCACTGAGCCTGAACAAGAAATTCGTTGTCGGCAAGGCGCTGAAAGGGTTGTCGACTGGTTTAAAAATTTAGTCGATAAACTATGAGAACATTATGAATTATATAAAAAAGATTACCTTATTTTCTCTGCCATGGTTATTGGTTGCCTGCGGGACAATACCCACTACCCGTCCGGTACAAGAAACTAAGCCACCCGTTGTGACAGTGCCGCAGCCAAAACCAAAACCGGTACCTCAACAGCCGGTTATTAAACCGCAGGAAGCACCGGTTTCAAGCGTCGCCAAAGCTCCATCTGCGGTTGTTGCGTTATTGCAGCGGGCAGAGCAGCAGGAGCGTGAGGGAAATAATCGGGCGGCAGTTTCTTCTCTGGAGCGGGCCATTAGAATCGCGCCTCGTTACCCGGAAAGTTATTACCGGCTTGGTGAACTGCGTTACAAAGAAGGCAGCTACAGCCAGGCGGCATCGTTGGCACAAAAAACACTTAGTCTTGGCGCCGAGGGAATGCTGCGCAGTCTCGCTAAGGCGTTGATTGAAAAAGCCAATGCTCATTAATCACATAAGAATGGGGGCTTTATTTTGCTAAAGAAAGGCGCGCAATTACAACATTGATATTTTCCTGATGACCAGGTCACTTGTTTAAAAGAGGGCCTGGTCATCATCTAAGGAGAAAAATGTGTCTTTACTCATTGAATCGCTTAACCATCAAATTTTAGACGGTAAGCATACGCGTGACTTACTCTCTGATATCTCTCTTTCAGTGTCTCCAGGTGAGTGTGTTGCCCTGATGGGCGACAGCGGTTGCGGTAAAACGACCTTACTTAATTTAATTGCCGGCCTGGAGCCCATCCAGCGGGGTGATATTAAGGTGGGTGACCTGCTGCTGGCGAAAGCGACAGAGAAAGCCCTCAGTGCGCTGAGAAAAAATCACCTCGGGATCATTTTTCAGCAGTATAATTTGTTATCCGGCTTGTCTGTTCGCGACAATATTGAATTCAGCGCGCGTTTAGCGGGGCGCTATGACCCCTTATTTTTCCGCAGATTAACGGAACAGTTGGATATTACCTCTTTATTGGATTTTTATCCGGCAACCCTCTCCGGTGGAGAGATGCAGCGGGTTGCCATCGCACGCGCACTGAGTGCTCAACCGGCTCTGTTACTGGCGGATGAACCTACCGGTAATCTTGATGAGCATAATAGTGCCCGTGTTGTTACCCTGCTGGCTGAACTGGCAAAATTTCACCATACCGCCTTATTACTGGTCACCCACAGCTCGCATGTTGCCAGGGAAATGGATAAAACCTACCGTTTAGCGCAGGGAAAATTAACCAAAGTTCACTGGCATCGTTAATGGTTTATTTAAATCCGATGTTCAGCAGGTCAGTCAGGCGGGTTAAAAAATGGTTTAATCTGGATCTTCTGCTGGTGTTAAAAACGCAGGTGGCTGAATATAAAAGTAATTCATTGTTAAATATAGGATTTATTATTAGTCTGGCGATGGCCACAAGCACGCTATTATCTGTTTTGATTTTAAATCATGCCAGCAGAGAACAATATCAACAGGCCAATTCCTGGTTCAATAACCCGGTGCAGTTTCACATCGTCCCCGATCAGGGTAATAAATTAACTAGAAAGGATTTTTCAACCTTAAGAAAACAGGGATTCTCACAGATAACCCCGGTGTTAACTTTTACAAAAAAACTGCCTAACGGTAAATATATAAAATTTACGGCCATCGATTTGCTGCCCCCGAGCATCATACAACCGCAACGTTTTAATACCCAAAGAGTGTTGTTGACCGGGAAATATTTAAACTCTTTAGCGCTTTCCAGCGCAGAGAGTAATACCTTGGACAAACAGATTCTGCTGGCAGACGGCAGCGTTTTTCCCATCGCTCTAAGAGAGCCAGAGCAATGGCAGGAGGTTGCATTACTTGATATCACCCTTGCATGGGAGCTGTTTCCGGAGGAGGGGGACTTCAGTTACCTGGCCGTTGCGCCAATGAGCGAACAAAATACAAAAATATTGCGTTCTGTTTTACCTGAGCATCTTTCTCTTTACGAACCCTGGTCTGCAGATGAGCGTCAGGGCTTTGCCGATGCGCTGCACCTTAATTTAAATGCACTGGCGATATTAGCCTTTATGGTCAGCCTGTTTATTGCTTTTCAGGCCGCTAATCAGGCATGGGCGAAACGAGCACGACTGGCGATACAGTTACGTTTGCTCGGCGTGCGCCTGTTTACCATTAAAATTGTACTGCTGATAGAAGCATTTTTTTTAGTTGTTTGTGCCGCTATCTTAGGTCTGTTTCTGGCACTTGGCTTAGTTTATCTTTTATTACCCTTGCTGGGATTAACATTACAGCAGTTATATTCCCTGAGCAGCAGCGGAAATTTAATATGGCAGTGGTCTTACAGCTTATGGGCATTTTTAATTTCATCATTTGCGGTGTTACTGGCACTGATCAAACAGCTGACCCTGATCAGCCGCAAGCAGATAAGAGTTTCTTCAGGCAGTCAAAATATTGACTTTCCCGTAAGGCTATCACTCCTCGCAACATTTTTTCTGCTGCTGTTATTCATCATCTGGCCGGGAAATAACTGGTTGCAGTTGATGGTTAAGTACGGCTTATTATTAGCGGCAAGTATTGTATTTTTACCTCAGTTTTTGAAGTTTTTGCTTTTTTCAGGTGGTTATTTCGTTAACTCTTTTCGTTTTAAGTACATTTTTAAAGATGCCGGTAAACAGATTCTGCGCCGTTACTTACCCCTTGCAGCCTTTTATCTGGCACTTACTGCAAGTATTGCTGCTGCGTTAATGGTGAACAGTTTTGAAACGGCTTTTGTAAAATATCTTGAGCAGGAGTTAAGCGCAGATATATTTATTCGCCACAAACCAGGGCAAAAACAAAAGATAGCAGATTGGCTAAACAGTCAAACTGAAGTCATAGAAGTTAACCTGTTGCGGCATACCTGGGTAAAGGCAGATGCAGCTTCAGTGAAGCTTTTCACTGTACAAACCCCGCGTCAGTTGGATTCTTTGTTGTTTAAGTCTGTTAGCAACAGCGCCGCAGAGGGCTGTTATATCAATGAACAAATTGCATTAGAGAAACAACTGAAAGCTGGTCAAACTATTTTACTTTCACAAGCCGATCAAAAGTATACTTGTAAAATAAAAGGGATCTACTATGAATATGGCTACCCCGGCTACTCCGTCAGTGTAGAGAAAGCGGAGCTGACAGAAATTTTCCAAGGCTGGATTGATACCGGCTTTGCTGTGTTTATTGAACCGGGAAGAACAGTTGCAAAACAAGATATATTGACAACGCTGCAACTTGACGAACAACAGGTCTATCTGCCGGCACAAATAAAAAAATTGGCACTGGATATTTTTGCGCAAACCTTTGTCTTGATTCAGTCTATTGCCGCTGTTCTGTTGCTGATCGCCTGTATCGGTTTATTTATGGCGGCTAACAGTTTAGAGCTGGCCCGTCAAAGTGATTTATTTATTCTGCGCAGTTTGGGATATAACAAAATAGCGTTGTTTAATCATATGCTGGTGCAGTGGTTACTACTTGCTTTTGGCACTATGCTATTGAGCTGGCTGGTGGCGATTATCCTGGCTGATGCTCTGGTAACTAAAGTATTACCCGCTTCCTTTGGCTGGTCTATGCCGCTGATTTTAAATATTACCCCTTTTGCCTTCAGCAGCGTAGTGGCTTTATTGCTGCTGATTCCGGCGTTAACTATTCCATTATATAAATTAAATATTGTCAGGTTAAGTTTATGAATATCGGGCAACATAATAATCCTAAAAAGATAAACAGATTTAATCTTCTGCTGTTAGCGGCTATTATTATTTTTTGTCTGTTGCTGATAGTTTTTGTCGCGATGAAAGGGCCGGTGAATAACAATCCCTTAAAGAGTCAATTTAGTGATCTACAGGAGTATCAACAGCCTTCGCCAGATAATATTATCAGTTTTCCGCAGGCGCATTGGCCGCATAAAAGTTTCAAACATGAATGGTGGTATTTAACGGCTAATTTAAGCGCTGAAAACGGGCAGCGTTTTGCCACGCAGTGGACGCTATTCCGCACTTCACTCAATAACCGCCATTGGTATTTTGCCCATGCCGCGTTGGCCGACAACCTGGTTCATCTTGCTGAATTTCGGGAGGGGCGGGAAGAGTTAGGTAATGTTGAGATAATCAATTTCCCTTTTACTGCGCAAATAGATGACTGGATCTGGCTCTCTTCTGCGCAGTTACTACCCGCTCAGCTGACCTACGGCACCGCGCAATATGCTTTAGCAGATGGTATCTCTACTGACCTGGATGTGCAGTTAGAGAGTTGGCAGGTTAACTTATCTTTATCTAGCGAACAGCCTTTTTATCTGCAGGGAGATAAGGGCTTCAGCAAAAAACACCAAAATAAAAATATTGCCAGTTTTTATTATTCGCAGCCATTTATCACTGTACAGGGAACAATTTTGTGGCAGGGAAAGTGGTTGAATGTCAGTGGAAATGGCTGGTTTGACCGCGAGTGGGGATCGGCAATGCTGGCCGAAGAGCAACTGGGCTGGGACTGGTTTTCATTGCGCTTAAATAAAGATCAGGCATTGATGATCTACCGGATCCGTTCCCTGCGGGATGACTTTCTCTACGGCAGTTTGATGCACAGTAATGGTAATATTGAAACCTTTACTAATGCGGACATCCAACTGTTCGGCCAGGCAAGTCAGTCTGGGGATTACCCGCAGCGTTTTACCATACAAGTTGACCCGATCGGCATCAATTTGACGGTTAATGTGTTGAATAAACAGCAGATCATGCGTTTTGGTATTGAATACTTTGAAGGTATGGTTACTTTCAGCGGCAGCCATTCAGGAGATGGTTTTGTTGAGATGACCGGGTATCATTAGTCATATCAAGTCCATAAAAAATGTGATCATCAACAATGACTGCTATTGCGAAATTGTAATTCGGCAAGCCTTGCATACAGGGGATCTTTCTCTACCAGTTCCGCATGACTGCCGATGGCGCGGATTTTACCGCTGTCAACCACGACAATACGTTTGGCTTGTAAGACAGTGGTTAAACGATGAGCAATGATGATAGTGGTTCGGTTGCGCATCAATTTCTGTAACGTTTGCTGAATTAACTGTTCACTTTCAGCATCAAGTGAACTGGTCGCTTCATCTAATAATAAGATCGGTGGATTTTTAAGAATAGCCCGGGCGATGGCAATACGCTGTCTCTGACCGCCGGATAAACGCGTTCCTTTTTCGCCCAAAAAAGTATCGTAACCTTCCGGTAACTGCGAGATAAACAGATCTGCTGATGCCGAGACGGCCGCTTCCCGCACCTGATCGTCGCTGGCATCCGGGCGTCCGTAACGGATATTTTCCAGCGCACTGGTGGCAAAAATCACCGTTTCCTGCGGCACCACAGCAATCAGTGCGCGCACGGCCTGAGGGTCTGCGCGGCTTATGTCTACTCCGTTGATAAAAACAGATCCCGATTGCGGATCATAAAATCGTAATAAGATCTGAAAAATAGTGCTTTTACCGGCGCCGGAGGGACCGACAAATGCGATGGTCTCACCCGCAGTTATATCCAGAGTGAAATTTGCTAAAGCCTGTGTATCCGGACGGGAGGGGTAACTGAAATTAATCTCTTTAAAGGAGATACTGCCTTCCCCCGGTGACGGTAAACAAACGCTATTTTCAGGAGCACGAATATGCGGCTGGGCATTAAGTAATTCAATCAACCTTTCCATCGCACCGGCAGCACGTTGTACCTCTCCCCACATCTCGCTGAGCATCGCACCTGAACTTGCCAGCAAAACCGTAAATAAAACAAACTGTGCCAGTTCACCCGGCAGCATATTACCTGAGAGCACTTCCCGCGTGCCTAACCAGAGCACAAAGGTAATTGCGCCAAGTAACAGGAACATGCTCGAAAAAGACATTATAAAACGTAATCTGATGCGTTTTATTGCGGCAATAAAAGCGGCTTCTACGGTTTTATCAAAACGCTGACACTGTTGTGTTTCCAGCGTGAAAGCCTGCACCGTTTCAATCGCATTGAGGGTTTCATTTGCCATGCCGCTCGATTGTGCGATTTTGTCCTGTGCGGTGCGTGACAGTTTACGCACTTTGCGGGCAAGCCACAGAATCGGACCAATCACGGCGGGAATAAGCACGACAATGACCAAAGCCAGAGAAGGGCTGGTATAAATAATACCGGCAAGAGAGACAAGCAACATGATGGTGGAGCGCAGTGCCATGGAAATGCCTACGCCCGATATCGATTGAACCAGAGTGGTATCTGTGGTGAGTCGGGAAAGCACTTCTCCGGTCTGGGTGACTTCAAAAAAAAGTGGATCCTGGCGGATCACCCGGGCATATACTGTTTCCCGAATATCAGCGACAATTCGTTCACCCAGCCAGGTGATCAGGTATAAGCGTGCCGCGGACAATGCACTGATCAGAAAAATAACCGCGAGCAGCAGTTTAAAATAAAAATCAATTTGTTCGCGATTACCGCTGCTGATGCCATTGTCGATCAGATAGCGTGCTGCAATCGGCAGACTGGCAGTGACCGCGGAAGCCATCAGTAATATTAAAATAGCACTGAGCAGAGTTTTTTTATAAGGCTTTATAAAGGGAAGAATAGCTTTCAGGGGGCGCAATGAAGCGCCTTTAGCGCGTTGTTTAGCTGATTGGTCAGATTGCATATTGTGTTTATCATATTGGTTGAGAAATAATGACTGTTGCTCAATAATATTTACCTTATCTACCCAATTCACTCAATCCGGGCAGATAAGGTACCCTCACTTTTTATAATAAAGACTAGTTGTTAATTGTATAAGCAGCAAAAAATTGCTGGTAGAGATGCTTACAGTTGTGTCTGAAAACCTGCTATTTTATGCCAAAAACCATTACATTCTTTACTGGCAAGCTGTACGAGCGCAGATTGACCCTGAATTGCCGCCCGATAATTATCCAGTGTTGTAAAGCTCTCTTCGCCATCGGGACTCACCCGTATAATATCCACCAAACCGTGCATTGAAGGGACATCATTGAGCAGGTTATAACAGTAGCCTGATTGCGTCTGAATGCCATTTAAAACAAAAACCTGCTGATCTTCCTGGGTTGTGGTTGCCCGGCCATTGGGATATTTAATACAGCATAACTCGCAATCATCTTTTGCTTTGTTCTCTGAGCGTGCGGTAAAGCAGCGTGCAGAATAGGCTAACGGCATATGACCGTGGGAAAAAACTTCCACCTCAAATAAATCTCTGATACCCAGGCGCTGACAATCATCAAGTGTTTGAGTTAACCAGTCCCGTGACAGTTCGACGGGCATTACCCAGCGCTGCATTCCTTTATTGATTAATAGTTTTAAAACACTGGCGTTATAACAGTTGATCGCCGGTCCGCATACAAAAGGTACTTTGTTTTCTGCTAATATTTGTACTGCCCCTAAATCATTCGCTTCAACTTTCAAATCTCCGTTTTCACAGATTTGTCGCAGTATTTTAATTTCAGAAGGTGCTTCCAATAGCGCCATGGAAGATAAAACGATCTCTTTATTGGAGTTAGCCAGCTCTTTACCCAGATTGATCCAATCACGGGTTTTCAGTTCTCTGCGTTTGCTGCACACTGTCTCGCCAAGATAAATAATATCTGCATCGCTATTTAATGCCTGCTGATAAAATGCTTCTACTTTTTGCTTTTCCCAATAATAGAGTAGGGGGCCTAATGCTAATTTCACTTGTATTCCTTAATGTTTATTATACCAATTGGATTAATTAAATGGTCAGTTTAGGCGTCAGGAAAAATGAATGAAAGCAAGGCATTGATCACAGTAACTAGTTGTTCTAATTTAACAAAATCCTATGGAACGATTTTGAACAGCGTTAGCTGGCCACAAAGTGGTGAAGAACAGGACGTTCTGAATCAAATCAATAACAAAGACTAAAACGTAGTTTTATGTCTGGCTAGCATTTATTTTAACAAGCATAAATGATCAGATAATTAGTCTGATTGGTATTATTCTTTAATTATTGCCATTCTCTATGGTAAGCGCCCAGGGTGGTTTGACTGCCTTCAGAAACATTTGCCAGCACCTTATCCCATGATTCTTTTACCTGGTAGGCGTCCGGATTTGCCCGATAGCTGTCAATTGCATCACGCCAAACTCGGGTTATTTGTTCCACATAAGCCGGGCTGCGTTGCCGGCCTTCAATTTTCACGGAGCAGATACCGGTATTCATTAGTTCAGGCAGCATGGAAAGGGTATTCAGGCTGGTGGGCTCCTCTATGGCATGATAAAGATTGCTGTCGACATTAAACTTGCCTTTACAGAGCGTCGGGTAACCTGCTTTTTCATCTTTTTTATAACGATCAATTAAAATATTATTTAAGCGTGTTTCCAGGCCGTTTTCTGTTTCCTGATAACGCACATATTTAGCAGGCGAGCATGCCCCGACGGTATTCGGGGATTCGCTGGTAAAATAAGATGATAAATAGCAGCGGCCTTCAGCCATGATGCATAAACTGCCAAAGGCAAAAACCTCTAAAGGCATGTCTGTATTTCTGGCCAGCTGTTTCACCTGATGGATAGAAAGCACCCGGGGTAACACCACACGTTTCACATTAAAATTTTCTTTATAAAACTGAATTGCTTGAGTATTGGTGGCAGATGCCTGTACCGACAGATGTAATTCTAAATCCGGGTATTTATTCGCAGCATAATCAAGCGTGGCAATATCGGCAATAATGGCCGCATCGGCGCCTAAATCAACACATTTGTCAACAGCGTTATACCAACGATTTTCACTGCCGGGGTGGGCGAAGGTATTGATCGCGACATGTAGTTTTTTACCATGATCAGATACATATTGTGCTCCCTTAACCAGTTTTTTGTCGTTGAAATTCAAGCCGGCAAAGTGACGGGCATTGGTATCATCTTTTAAACCGATATAAACCGCATCAGCGCCGCAATCAATTGCTGTTTTCAAGGCTGGTAAACTACCAGCCGGGCAGAGAAGTTCCATTCAAATTCCTAACATTAAAAAATATATGCTTGTGTAGATAACTCATATTAACTGTAAAAACGTTTTTGTTTAAAAATCAACCTGTTACAGTTTTGTAGCGTGGACTTCAGTGGGCATTGTTCGTATATCTAAATAAAATGCCAATATGCGCACTTAAGTCCGCGCTCAAATGATTCAAGTAAAAGAAAGTAATTTCCCTACAAGCTTGTTATTACCTGAGCAAACTACACAAGTATGAAAAATATAATCTATTGTAAAAAAAGGAAAAGAATCATTTATTGATATAGGGCAGGTAAGTGGAATATACCCAGGCTACTTAAAGATGAAATTTATTGCGCTTTTAAGTCGTCTGACCATCAACGTTTAATACAACTTTTTGATTTAGACCAGTATTGCATGCAGATCTACACTTTATACTATCGCCACTATTTATAACCGGGAAAACCAATGTTCAAAACAGTCATCGCAAATATTCACCACCAACTTGTGGTTAATGCGCCCAAGGCTTTAGCTTATCCGAGTGCGTTGTTACCTTTTTTTATTCAAAAAAAATTGTTAACAGAGTTGTTACATAAAGTGCTTTGTGAAGCAATTGAAGATGACGAATTGGATTTTTTGCAAAACAAATGGTTAAAACTTGAAGTGACAGATCTTAAATTTACCTGTTATATCAGTTTTGCAGAGCAGAAATTAGTTATTGAACCTGTGTGTGAAAAGGCAGACGTTATATTTTCCGGCACCTTAAATGAATTTATCTTGATTGCCGGCAGAAAAGAAGATCCGGACACTCTGTTTTTTCAAAGGCGTTTATTGATTGAAGGGGACACGGAGTTAGGCTTAGAGATTAAGAACCTGCTGGATAATATCGATTTTGAAAATTTCTCACCACAGCTGCAAAAAGCGCTGGCAAACTTTTCGACTTTTGTCCATCGGGGATTAAAAGAGCCGGTACAGAAAGGGCTTCCTGCATAATTCTTAATGCTTAAAAAATTACCGGCTGAATCATGTGTGTATATACCCATGATACTTTAAGATGCAAAGTCAGCAAGGCAAATTGTGCCGACTTGCCAGGCATGAAATTGAAGTATAGTTATTCCACATAGAAATTTTATAACAAAGCAGATTGGTATAACCTTGCCCTACGGGGCGCTAGCTCGAAAACCAGTGCTGCGTTGCATCAATCGAAAAGGGAATAACCATTACCTCATGTTGCGTCTTGCTCTGGTCTCCGAGCTCGTGCCTGACAAAGTATTTTGCAGTAACATGGGTATAAAACACTTGCTGATTGCCTGATCTTCAAGTAGTTTCTCGGCAATAATTAAGTATAAAGAGAAAAATATGTTAATAGTAGAATACCTGAGCAGCAGCTTTCATCGTTTTTTACCCGATTTAGCTGATCAAGCTCAGCTGAAATCACGTTTTCTGATCACCCTAAATGGCCCGAGTGCCGCCGAACTGCCGGCACTTATCCGCGAGATCACCCGTTTTACAAAAAAAACAGTGCATGTTTCCACTGCTATTTTTGATAAACAAAGCAATCAAGAAGTCGCGGATATTTTTACCCAAGCTAAAGTTAGTCGGGATATTTTAATGTTTACCCAAGCCGATCCATTATTTGAGCAACGTGCGGCGGTCAGGAACCCTCATGAAAGTGATCAAAGTTTTGATCTGAACAACCTGCAGAAAAACATTGCCAAGCACAATGGTATTGTGATTCTGGTGACAGAAAAAAAACAGGCACTCAGTGCGTCAATGTCATCAAAAGTTAATGTATTAGTCCGTTTTCCAATTACCCAGCCTAGCGCAGATCAGTAAGTTTATTTGACCACTCTGTTAAAGAGTGGTTTTATGCGAAGCATTAACGTTACTTAGGTCTATTTTGCTGCTCGATATAAGTCGTCAGGGCATCTAGCGCAGCACCGTCACATGATCCGGCAAAGTAACTGGGAGACCATAACGCACCATTCCATAGATAACGATGTATATCGGGGAACTCTTTTCGCATCAATCGAGAGCTAACACCC
>NZ_JBFGZY010000017.1:0-36416 GCF_041586535.1 Psychromonas sp.
ACGAGCTCGGAGACCAGAGCAAGACGCAACATGAGGTAATGGTTATTCCCTTTTCGATTGGTGCAACGCAGCACTGGTTTTCGAGCTAGCGCCCCGTAGGGCAAGGTAAATTGCACCAATCTGCTTTGTTATAAAATTTCTATGTAGAATAACTATACTTCAATTTTATGCCAGGCATCTCGGCACAATTTGCCTTGCTGACTTTGTATCTTGAAGTATCATGGGTATAAACCTTCAACTTCATGCCTTGATATAGTCACCTCTCAACTTGCTGACTTCTGCATCTTCAAATGGCTTGGGTATACATTATCGCCAGCTTATGTAGAGCAACTACACTACGCAGACTATGCCTTGTACAAAAAACCAGCAAGCTGCTGTAAAAACAATCTCGAAAGATCAACTGCCCCTAATGGTTAAGGTGGTTTTTCTATTTAACAGGCTTTATTAGGAGTTTTGTTTAATACGGTTAGCTAATTCTTTATATTGCTCGCTTATCTTCTCACCAAACAGCGGATCACTGTGGCCATCATCCTGCCATTGTTCTTTAAGCTTGCGCCAATCATCCTTGCTTAAACTTGCTTCAATCTGCGGCAATATTTCCTTCTCTTCGTAGTTCATATGCGCTGACTGCAGATTGACAAAGTGTTTCAATCTGTCAATACACTGCTCTTTGGGCACCACGGCATCCAGTAAAATCATTTCTAACAATTCATCAAGTTCGATTGTCGCTTCTTTAATCAATTGATGCTCCTGCGATAAACGATTGGCAACTGTATCAGGCACAACGCGATATTTTAAATAATAGTCATAAATCATATCCTCAAGGGGATGATGATATTTGTCAGAATAATTTTTTAAATAGGTAATAATCACCTTCACCAAGCGATAATCTATCTGCTGATCCTGTTCTAATAGCTGAATCTTTTCTTTTAGCAACTTTAACAGTTTGCTCATATTGACATGGTCTTTATGAATTTTAGATAACATCATAGATACTCTCAATAGATAATTTAATCCCGCAGTATACCGCTTCGACAGGAACAAACCGCTGAACTATATCACATTTACCAGATAATCAATGGCTCGCCGCGTTCAGCCAAAATGTCATTTACCTGACTAAAATGCTGACAGCCGAAGAACCCCCGATAGGCAGACAAAGGTGACGGATGCGTTGAGATTAACACTCTGTGTTTACTCTGATCTATTAAACGCCCTTTTTTATGGGCGTAGCTCCCCCACAATAAAAAGATAACACCGCTGCGGGTATTATTTATTTCACGAATCACGTTGTCTGTGAAGATCTCCCATCCTTTATTTGCATGGCAGCCGGGAGCCGCCTGCTCAACCGTTAATACCGCATTTAACAGTAAGACACCTTGTTTTGCCCAATGTTCCAAATTACCTGATTCGGGAATTTTATAATTATCTACAGAAGTTGATAATTCTTTATAGATATTGCGCAGTGAAGGCGGAATTTTTATCCCTTCAGGTACCGAAAAACTAAGACCATGCGCCTGTCCCTCTCCATGATAGGGATCCTGACCTAAAATAACCACTTTAACATCCTCTAACGGCGTTAGATCAAATGCATTAAAAACCAGCGGTTCAGGCGGGTATATATTTTTTCCTGAAGCGTGCTGCTCCTGTAAAAAGGTTTGCAGCGCCTGATAATATGCCATCGTTTGTTGCTGTTTAATAAAATCTTTCCAACTCATTCTTTTTCCTTTTTAAATCGATACATATGACGCTTAATATAAATAATAACATTAATCATTTAATAACAAATAGTTAACAACTAAAGTGAAATATAACCACAGCAAATATTGTTCCAAATCAAACCTGCAGCAGGCAAAACTGCGCCATTTTTATATTGCAATGACACGCATCAAGTAACAAGCAAATAACCACAAGAAAAACATGTGAATATTGATTTACATCAATCAACTCACCCCCTATAATCGACACTGACTTGTTAAACAGCTGGTTTAATTTTTAATAAGTTTTCAATACTGTCATTTTATTACACGTTTTATTTTTTAACCCAACTAAAGGAGCTTCACATGGCTTTTGGAATTCAAATCACTAAATCTGAAAATGCATCTCTACTTAACTCTTTCTGGTTATTAGACGAAGCGAATGCTCAGGCACGTTGTTTATGTGTGAAAGACGATCTTTACGCACAAGATCAAATCATCTCTCTTGCTGATTTAGGCGAGATTGAATATAAAGAGATCGTTGTACAGGCGCCTGCAGCACAGGAAGGTGGTCAGCATTTAAACGTAAACGTATTACGCAGAGAAACTCTGCAGGATGCAATAGATCATCCTGAAAAATACCCTCAGCTGACTATTCGTGTATCGGGTTATGCAGTACGTTTTAATTCGCTCACAGCAGAGCAAAAAGCGGACGTAATGGCGCGTACATTTACCGAGTCATTATAAGCAGTGGGGGTTGAACCTCCCCCCCCTGTTGATGAGTTAATAGTGATTAAGGAAGGGAAGTAACTTACTTCCCTTTTTCTTTTTTCTATTTGTTGATGGGTTTTATCTTTCTCTGGCGTATCAGCCCTTCCTGAATCGTTGAGGCAACCAGTTTTCCTTCCCTTGTGTAGAAATGCCCCTTCACCAACGCACGCCCATCAGATGCAACCGGGCTTTCAACAGCGTATAACATCCAGTCATCGAGATGAAAGTCATGGTGAAACCACATGGAATGATCAATGGTCACAACCTGCATCCCCGGGGATACAAAAGAAACACCATGCGGCTGTAATGCTGTCGGTAAGAAGTTAAAATCGGAAGCATAAGCTAATAAATAACGGTGTACGCGCAAATCATCCGGCATTTTTCCATTTGCTTTGAACCATACAAAGCGTTGTGCAGGCTCAATCTCTGGGTCACTGGGGTTAACAAATCGCACCGGACGCATCTCGATCGGCTTTTCTAAAATAAGCTTATCACGAATGGATTCCGGCAACAGATCAGAGTGCAGCAGTGCCATCTCCTGTTCGGAAATTAAATCTTCAGGGATCGGCACATCAGGCATCTCAGACTGATGTTCAAAACCCTGTTCCCGGGCTTTAAAAGAGGCTGTCATATAAAAAAGAGATTTGCCGTCCTGAATGGCTTTAATGCGCCTAACTGACAGGCTTTTACCATCACGAATGCGCTCAATATCATAAACAATCGGGCGGTCAGTTTTACCCTGGAGAAGAAAATAGGAGTGAAAAGAGTGCACCATCTTATTTTCATCTACGGTTTCTTTCGCAGCCGAGAGAGCTTGCCCCATAACTTGTCCGCCAAATACTGCACCGGTTCCCAAGTCCTGACTGTTCCCGCGAAATAAGTTCTCTTCTAATTTTTCCAAATTAAGCTGATCTAATAGATCATTTAATACTTTACCCATTTTTGCTCCCAAAAATAAAGGGCGGTGATCTCCGCCCTTTATTATTTGCAGACACTCTTATACCCATGTTACTTCAAGATACTTTGTCATCTTGAAGTATCATGGCTATATCTATTACAGAGCCATCAATAATGCTCTAACCTGCGCAAAATCTGCAGGAAGTTCTTTCGACAATAAAGCTAAATCAGCACGAGAAGCCAGTTCTTCAGGGATGAAAATTTCGCGCCCTAAAATTTCTTCTACGCTTTCTTTAAATTTAGCAGGATGCGCAGTACATAAGAATAAACCTGTTTCACCTTCTTTCAACTGTTTTCTAAGTTCGCTATAAGCAATAGCACCATGGGGTTCACATAAATAACCTAAATTATCCAGTTCAACCAGAGTTTCGCGTGTTTGTGCATCATTTAATTTTCCGTAACCAAGCTCAGAGAGAGACCAGCCTTGTACTTTAAATAGCTCTTCAATACGCGGCCAGTTATTTGGTTGACTCACATCCATTGCATTGGACAAGGTTGCAATCGTCGCTTTAGGCTCCCAGCTCCCGTCACGTAAAAAACGCGGTACGGTATCATTTTCATTGGTCGCAGCGATAAAACGTTTTATAGGTAAACCTAAAGACTTAGCCAGCAAACCAGCAGTCAGATCGCCAAAATTACCACTTGGTACAGAAACCACTAAATTATCCCGCTGTTCAACACTTAATTGTGCGAAAGCTTCAAAGTAATAACATATTTGCGCTAATAACCGGCTGATATTAATTGAATTTGCTGAATTTAGACCAATTGCTTGTTTTAATTCCTGATCATCAAAAGCCTGCTTAACCATTGCCTGGCAGTCATCAAATGAACCATCAATCGCAATTGTTGTAATATTGCCACCAAGTGTGCAAAACAGTTTTTCCTGCAGCGGACTGATCTTTCCTTTCGGGTAAAGAATCACTACATCGATGTTTTCCATATTATAAAAAGCATGGGCTACTGCCGCACCGGTATCACCGGAGGTCGCCGTTAAAATAGTAATTTTATCCGGGCCTTTAAATTGTGCTAAACACTGCGCCATAAAACGGCCGCCAAAATCTTTAAAGGCTAATGTTGGTCCATGAAAAAGTTCCAGAGCGTTAATGTTCTCAGTCACTTTTTTCACTGGTGCATCAAAAGTAAAGGCTTTGGATACGATACTGTAAACCGTTTCTTTGCTTAATTCATCACCAATTAAATGTGATAAAATTTCAGTTGAACGATCCACTAAATTCATTGATAAAAGCGTATCTATATTTTCCAGGGGAGTGATCGTATCAGGAAAAAAAAGTCCCTGCCCACGCCCTAAACCTTGTTTAACAGCCTGCTGAAAACTGACTTGTTCGCTGTGGTCTTTGATGTTGTATAAATTCATAGTTCTGTTCCTAACACGCGCGCGCCCTGTTCATCAAGACGGCAAATATGACAAAATCCTTCATCATTCTGAAGAAAATTTTCTGTTAACCAATGTTGTAATGACTGTGCCTGGACAAGATCTGTCATCACGGCAAATACTGTCGGCCCGGATCCCGAAATTCCCATCGCTAATGCCCCGCTTTGCTGTGCAAAAAGGCGTGCCTCTTTAAAGCCCGGGATAAGCTGTGAACGATACGGCTCCGCAATAACATCCTTAAGCATTTCTGCGGCCAGTTCAGGCTGGTTACTGTGGCTGGCATGAACAAATGCGCCTAAGCGGCGCCCGTAAGTTAAGGTATCACTTAAACGGTACTGTGCCGGTAAAATATTCCGTGCAGCCGATGTAGAAATACTGATGCCGGGGTAAGCAACAACCCAATACCACTCCTTAAAGGAAGGGATGGTCTGGCTAATCACTCCGCCTTCATTGATCATTAACTGCATACCGCCCAGATAGCAGGGGGCAACATTATCATAATGGACACTGCCGCTGATTTGTCCTTCCATCTCTCCCATTAGCAGCAGCATTTCGTTTTCATCAAGAAGGTAATCATGCCAGGCATTTAATGCTTCTAATGCTGCCACAATTGAACTGGAACTTGAACCCAGACCGCTGCCAACCGGTAAATTTTTCTCCAGTGTCATTTTAACAGGCAATATTTCCTTATTCTGTTTTTTTAAGGCGTCCTGATAAACTAAATAACACTGGTAGACAATATTGGTTTTATAATCTGCAGGTAATTTATGCGCATAACGACCGCTACACTCCAGTGAAAAACCGAAGTCACCGGCTGATATTTTCACCCGGTCACCAAATAGATCGCCATTAATCGGAGCAAGCGCCCCGCCCAATACATCAAAGCCTACGCTGACGTTTGCGGTCGATGCCGGTGCATATGCAACAACACTCATATTAGAACTCCTGTTTCCAGTTTAAGGTACGTAATAAGTCTGCAAAGACCCCTGCTGCAGTCACTTCAGTTCCCGCACCATAACCACGCAGCACTAATGGAATTGGTTGATAATACTGACTGTAAAATGCCAGCGCATTTTCACCGTCTTTTACTTTATACAGCGGATCATCTTCATTAACCGCCTTAATACTGCATTTACATTTACCGTTTTCAATATTACCGATATAACGTAAAACCTGACCGTTTTCCGTTGCTTTAGCCTGCAGTTCAGCAAAATAAGCATCAGCTTCTGGTATACGCGCCATAAACTCATCAACACTGCCCGTATCATCAAAACCCGGTGGCAGCACTTTTTCAATTTCCACATCATCAAGGGATAATTCCATCCCCGCTTCACGTGCTAAAATAAGTAATTTTCGGGCAACATCAGTACCGCTTAAATCATCACGGGGATCCGGCTCGGTAAAGCCAAGGTTACGTGCTTCTTTGGTCACCTCTGAAAACGCCAATCCATCATCTAATTTACCGAAGATAAACGACAGAGAGCCCGACAAAATACCGTTAAACTTAACTAAACGATCCCCGGCTTTAAACAAATTCTGCATATTTTCAATAACCGGTAAACCTGCACCTACGTTGGTATCATATAAGAATTTACGGCGTTTCATTAACGCGGTTAAACGCAGTTGATGATAATAATCCATACTGGATGTATTGGCTTTTTTATTCGCGGCAACAACGTGGAAACCAGCACCTAAAAAGTCAACATAACGGGCGGCAATAGCATCATTACTGGTACAATCAACGATAACCGGATTGATGATATGAGAATCATTAACCATTGCCTGCATAGCCGACAAAGATAACTTCCCGGTTGCTTCGGCCAGCAAATTACGCCAGTTGCTTAATTCGATCCCCTTTTCGTCCATTAACATTTTGCGACTGTTGGCAATACCGCAGACACGGATTTGGATATTTCTTTCCGACAAATATTCCTGCTGACGGTACACCTGATCAACAAGTGCGCCCCCCACGCCACCACTACCGATTAAAAACATATCAATATACTGGATGCTGCCGAAGAAACTCTGGTGGCAGGCAATGATCGCTTCTTTTGCTTTTTTCTCTGAAACCACCGCTGAAATAGAGCGCTCTGATGAGCCTTGCGCAATGGCTGTCACATTGATAGACGCTTCCGTTAACGCAGTTAAAAAACGTGCCGCCACGCCCTTCGCTTTTTTCATACCGTCACCAACCAATGAAATAATCGCCTGCTTTTCAACCACATCGATAGGCTCTAACAAATTATTTTTAAACTCTAAAGCAAACTCTTCATTTAAAACATGCAATGCTTTGGGTGTATCCGTTGAATAGATACAAAAGCTTAAGCTGTACTCGGAAGATGACTGAGTTATCAGAATAATCGAGACGCCTGAGCGAGATATGGTCGAAAATATCCGCCCGGCCATACCAACAATACCTTTCATACCGGGTCCGGAGATACTCAACATAGAGAGTCCTTTAAGATCAGATATTCCTTTTACCTGCAAGACTTCATCTCCAACTTCAGAGCCAATTAAAGTGCCATTTGCCTGTGGATTATGAGTGTTTTTAATTAAACACGGAATGTGATGCTGTGCTATCGGAGCGATAGTTTTAGGGTGTAACACTTTAGCGCCAAAGTAAGAAAGCTCCATCGCTTCTGCATAACTTAACGATGTTAATAATTTTGCATCTTTGACTAAACGCGGATCACAACTGTAGACACCATCTACATCGGTCCATATTTCACAACATTCAGCTTTTAAGCACGCCGCTAACACGGCCGCCGAATAATCAGAGCCGTTTCGCCCTAATACTAATGTTTCACCCTGTTCATTACCCGCGGTGAAACCGGGCATTAAATAGATAGCATTTTTAACCATGCCTTCTTTTTCAAATAAAACGCGGGAAGCTTCAATATCAATTTGTGCTTCAAGATAACCGCCTTTATAAGCAATCAGCTTTTCTTGTGGTTTTATCACTTTGACCTGATGCCCTTTAGCGATTAACAGCTGTTTCATGCAGGCAATACTGAGTAACTCCCCTTTACTTAAAATTTGAGCCTCTATGCTGGGCGGGCATTGCGCCAATAAGCGCACCCCTTCAAGCAAGTCACTTAAATGCGATAATTCACGCTCAAAAATAGTTTTCAGTAAATCATCTGCAAACTCGGCGTAGGTTTCTTTCAGTGTTTTAATCAGATCAGCAAAAATACGCTGAATATCGGTCAAATGCGTTTCTGCAGATAAACCTTTACTGGTTTTTTCAACAACCGCAACGAGATTATTGGTTACCCCGGCTGGCGCTGATAAAACTAAAGCTATTTGAGATTGTTGCTGATTACTAATAACAATATCAGCAACCTGGTTAAAACGTTCGGCATTTGCTAATGACGTCCCGCCAAATTTAAGTACGCGCATTGATACTCCCTGTTGAAATACGAAAAACCCGCAGCAATGCGGGTTCAGGAAAAGCGATGATTTATTTAATAAACTCAACAACTGCAGAGTGCTTAACTGCATACTCTGATAAGAAGTTTAACTGAAGATATAAGCTATAAACCATGGTGTTATTTTTACTTTAATAAATATTAAAAAATCCTGTGAAGCTATCATAACAAAGCTTTCTCAGGACGGAAACAATTCACTGTTTAGTAATGTGGTTTTTATACCCATGATACTTGAAGATGCAAAGTCAGCAAGGCAAATTGTGCCGAGATGCCAGGCATAAAATTGAAGTCTAGTTATTCTACATGGAAATTTTATAACAACGCAGATTGGTACAATATTCCTTGCCCAACGGGGCGCCGACTCGAAAACCAGCGCTGCGTTACACCAATCGAAAAGGAAATAGCCATTACCTCATGCTGTGTTTTACTCCGGTCTCCTGTCCCGCGCCTGACAAAGCATCTTGAAGTAACATGGGTATATAAGCAAACCCGCTTTAAATTAAGGACGTAATATTATTTACCAGTTGATTCATATCAATCAACATTTGTATTTGTCACCTTTATCTAACAATCTAGTTGTTATCTAAATGTTAAGTATTTATAGTAAAGCACATGATTTATTAAGATGAATGTGTTAGTAACAACGCTTAGTTAAATATTTACGGTCGTTGGCACAGTTTTGTCTGGAAGCATTTGTTTATTGTAAATTATTTGTTTCAATAGATAAAAAAATTGTAAAGAAAAAAATGTTCTGATAACTCTTAATCAGCAATAAAAAACAAATCCCACCTGAATAAGTCGAAAAGATAATAAAGATTCAAAACTAGAGAGGTACCCAATGTCAACAGCGAATATACTTATTGTTGAAGATGAGTTAGTCACACGTAATATGTTAAAAAGTGTCTTTGAAGCAGAAGGATATAACGTTTTAGAAGCCAATGATGGCAATGAAATGCACCAGGCTATAAAAGAAAATAATATTAACCTGATTATTATGGATATTAATTTACCCGGTAAAAATGGATTGTTATTGGCAAGAGAGATACGTGAACACCAAAATATTGCCCTTATTTTTTTAACCGGCCGTGATAACGAAGTCGATAAAATATTAGGCTTAGAAATTGGCGCGGATGATTACATCACTAAACCCTTTAATCCCCGTGAATTAACGATACGCGCGCGTAACCTGTTGACCCGTACTATGCAGGATAATATCTATTTTGAAGAGGTACGTAAAAAAATAGAAAACTATAAATTTAATGGCTGGACACTTGAAATCGATAGTCGCTCATTAATCAGCCCGGTTGGCAGAGTATTTAAATTACCCCGCAGTGAATTCAGAGCTATTTTACATTTCATTGAAAATCCCGGCAAAATTCAAACGCGTGCGGATTTACTAATGAAAATGACCGGTAGAGAGCTAAAAGCCCATGATCGTACCGTAGATGTCACTATCCGCCGTATCCGGAAACATTTTGAGAGTATTCCCGATGCGCCTGAAATTATCGCGACCATTCATGGTGAAGGGTATCGTTTCTGCGGTGAAATAGAAAAATAATGAATAACATTTAAAGGCACCTAAGGTGCCTTTTTTATTGCCTGTTATTTTCCCTGACAAAAGCTTAAATCTGTCATTAGGAGCAAAATAAAACGGCTATAACTTTTTTAAAAGCAAAAAAAAAAGCTTCAACATATGTTGAAGCTTTTTAAAAACTGGTGCCCGGAGCGAGACTTGAACTCGCACACCCATAAGGCGAGGGATTTTAAATCCCTTGTGTCTACCGATTCCACCATCCGGGCAAAAATTTTAAAATTGGAGGCGGAACCCGGAGTCGAACCGAGATGGATGGATTTGCAATCCACTGCATGGCCATTCTGCCATTCCGCCAATAGTAAGTTTAAATTCTGGAGCGCTACACGAGACTAAAAAACAACTCATGACCCCGACTATTATGGTCAAGGTCGTGCTCAACAAATTGAACACCTATCACTTCAAATTTGGAGCGGTACACGAGACTCGAACTCGTGACCCCGACCTTGGCAAGGTCGTGCTCTACCAACTGAGCTAGTACCGCATCACATTTTAACTTTCATCTCCAGGTGTTTGTTAAATCAAATCCCCTGTCGATGTGTGCGCATTCTAATGATTATCCGATGCGAGTCAACCTACTTTAACTGTTTTTTTATTACTTTTAGCTCGTTAGCTGCTTTTTTAAACGAAGCGATGTTTTAACATACGAAAAGTTATGCATTTTTGCTCAGTGCTGGCCAGGCTGCTTTTAAATAAACAATCATAGACCACAGTGTTAACCCGGTAGCAATGTATAAAGCAGCAAAACCGATATATTCCATTTCAATTGAATGCTGCCAAATCAGTAAAAATAGCGCGGTCATTTGTGCGGCCGTTTTAACTTTGCCTAACCATGAAACGGCAACACTGGCTCTTTCACCCAGTTCTGCCATCCACTCCCTTAACGCTGAAATAATTATTTCACGGCAGATCATCACCATAGCAGGAACAGTTATCCAAATAATCGCATAATGTTCGACGATCATAACTAATGCGACAGCAACCATGATCTTATCAGCAACAGGATCTAAAAAAGCGCCAAAAGCAGTATGCTGATCCAGTTTTCGAGCCAGATAACCATCGAGATAATCCGTTATCCCGGCGATCAGGAAAATAAGTGCAGCTGCAAAGCCAGCCCAGGCAAAAGGTAAAAAATAAACTAATACAAAAATGGGAATTAAAAAAATTCGAAAGCCCGTTAATATATTGGGGATGTTTAACATTAAAGTGTCCTTTGATTCTCTATCCCCAATGCACTTGGAAATACCGGATTAAATAGTTACAACTAACTTAAATATAAGCTATTTTTGCATTTTATTGTTTCATTATGCAAATTCTTACGAAGAATTTATGATCATTGACATTTATTGGTCTTGATTCAAGCCGCAAGAACGTAATATTGGTTGTTATAATTAGGGTACAAGCTACCTTGTTAAATGTTTAAGTAACACATTACTGGCTCCGTTAATGTCTTTAGCAACGGTGAGTCTATTGCCTTTAATCCTCTCTTTGGCAAACCTAGCTTTTCATCAATAGCCCCCTAATACTGCGTGTTAGCTATGTACGATTCATTGCAATCAACAACCTGTTTACCGTATTTTTTAGCAAAATACCACTTTAAACGAAACTTAAAACTGTAGTGCTTTACATTAAGCATCTGACGGCAAGTGTTAGGCGAATCGTGCGTTTTTTTATTTTCGTGTAAGCACTCCTTTAATTTCACAAGTGGGCAAAAAAAATAGCATCATAATTGGACAAAATTTCGAATGCTAAACGGTTATAAAGGCCTAAGATAAGATCACCTTTACCTGTGGTGTATTTCCATGTTCTCAAGCAACCACAGCCAGTTATCTTGAGGATCTGCCTGCAATGGTGGGTTAATTGGAAGGAGCGACAGCAAATTATGCTTAACTGTTTAGGGGAAAATAACAGGCATATGTATTATTCAGTTACGGAAGATCAGCTCTAACTTCCTATGGCTTCCTGCAGATCCCATCGTTAGCCAATGACGCTCTTGCCATTCGGATTATCTTCCCTCACTTTTTTACAGCATTCGGGTTTGCTGGCTTCGCCGAGCAAACAAAAAAGGCTGGCCAATTAATTGGCCAGCCTTTTTATTAACCATCCAATCAAGGGCGGCTATCAGGATTAACGTTAGGTTAAGATTAACCAGTTATACGCTTATGTAACTCTTGTACCGAACTAACCGTTGCATCACTTGCTGTCGGATCCGCATAATGAGCCTGACATGTAGCCAGTGCGCCGTTTAAGGTAGTTGTGTAGTTCACTTTATAACGCAATGCGGCACGACGTAGTTGACGAGAGTCTTCAATCGCGATACGCCCTTCAGTGGTATTAACAATGTAGGTGTATTCATTATTTTTAATACGGTCAAGAATGTGCGGACGGCCTTCATGTACTTTCTTAACCAGGCGCGCTTCAACGCCCGCTTCTTTAAGTATCTCCATCGTGCCTTCTGTTGCATCAAGCTCATAACCTAACTCAATTAACTGGCTGGCTAATTTAGCGATGCGTCCTTTATCGCTGTTACGCACAGAAAGTAATGCGCGGCCGATATTCTGCACATCTTTGGTCGAACCAAGAGCGGCTTTGGCATAGGCTTCAGCAAAGGTAGCACCTGCGCCCATTACTTCACCTGTACTACGCATTTCCGGACCTAAGATAGGGTCTGAACCCGGGAATTTATTAAAAGGTAAAACCACTTCTTTTACCGAGTAATATGGCGGAATGACTTCCTTGGTAACACCTAGTTCTTTCAGTGTTTTACCCGCCATCACGCTGGCACCAATTTTTGCAATCGGGACACCGGTCGCTTTAGAAACAAAAGGTACGGTACGCGCTGCACGCGGATTCACTTCAATCATGTAGATTTCATTATCTTTAACAGCAAGCTGCGTGTTCATCAAACCGACAACACCCAGCTCTAATGCCAATGAACGAATGTAACCGCGCATTTCTTCCTGAATTTCAGCACTTAATGTATAAGCAGGCAATGAACATGCTGAGTCACCAGAGTGAACACCTGCTTGCTCGATATGCTCCATAATACCGCCGATCACCACATCAGTACCGTCACAGATAGCATCGATATCAACTTCAGTTGCGTCGTCTAAGAAACGGTCAAGCAGCACTGGAGATTCATTAGAAACGCTGACCGCCTCTTTAAAGTAGCGACGTAAATCCACTTCATCATATACAATTTCCATCGCACGGCCACCCAATACATAAGAAGGACGTACCACCAGCGGATAGCCGATGTGGTTAGCTGATTCAACAGCTTGTTCAAGTGTTGTTACTGTATCATTTTCAGGTTGTTTTAACCCTAAACGCTCAACCACCTGCTGGAAACGTTCACGGTCTTCCGCACGGTCAATCGCTTCCGGCGAAGTCCCGATAATCGGCACACCGGCAGATTCAAGTGCACGAGCCAGTTTCAGCGGCGTTTGACCACCGTACTGCACGATAACACCTTTAGGTTGTTCAACTTTAACAATCTCAAGCACATCTTCTAATGTGATCGGCTCAAAGTATAAACGGTCAGAGGTATCATAATCGGTAGAAACAGTTTCCGGATTACAGTTAACCATAATGGTTTCATAACCGTCTGCGCGCATTGCCATCGCAGCGTGTACACAGCAGTAATCGAACTCAATCCCCTGACCGATACGGTTAGGACCACCACCGATAATCATGATTTTCTCGCGATCCGACGGATTTGCTTCACACTCTTCATCGTAAGTGGAGTACATGTAAGCAGTATCCGATGAGAACTCTGCCGCACAGGTATCAACACGTTTGTATACCGGATGCAGGTTGAAACCCTCACGTAGTTTACGGATTTCAGATTCAACCACACCGACCACAGAGGCGATACGGCTATCGGCAAAACCTTTACGTTTCAAGCGTTTCAGTGCTGCTTGATCAAGCGAGCGTAAACCACCTTCCGCTAACTTTTTCTCTTCAAGAATAAGATCTTCGATTTGTACTAAGAACCAGTGATCAATCTTAGTGATTGCGTAAATTTCATCAAGGCTCATACCTAAGCGGAATGCGTCACCGATATACCAGATACGCTCAGCGCCCGCTTCACGCAGTTCGCGTAATATTTTATCTTTAGCATCAGCATCATTCAGGTCAACCATAGGGTTAAAACCATCTGAGCCAACTTCTAAACCGCGCAGTGCTTTCTGCAGAGACTCCTGCTGGTTTCGACCAATCGCCATTACTTCACCCACAGATTTCATCTGTGTGGTTAAACGGTCATTCGAATTGGCAAATTTTTCAAAGTTAAAACGAGGAATTTTTGTTACAACATAATCGATGGTTGGTTCAAAGGATGCCGGCGTTTTACCACCGGTGATATCGTTCTGCAATTCATCTAATGTGTAACCTACTGCCAGTTTGGCAGCAATTTTAGCAATAGGGAAACCTGTTGCTTTTGAAGCAAGCGCCGAAGAGCGAGATACACGCGGATTCATCTCGATTAATACCATACGGCCATCTTCAGGGTTGATACCGAACTGAACGTTTGAACCGCCTGTTTCAACACCGATTTCACGCAGTACAGCTAAAGAGGCATTACGCATTAACTGGTATTCTTTATCGGTTAAGGTTTGCGCCGGCGCTACTGTAATAGAATCACCGGTATGGATACCCATCGGATCAAAGTTTTCGATAGAGCAGACAATGATGCAGTTGTCGTTTTTGTCACGCACCACTTCCATTTCATACTCTTTCCAGCCGATTAATGATTCATCAATTAGCAGTTCAGTGGTTGGGGAAAGCTCAAGACCGTTTGAACAGATGTCATCAAACTCTTCTTTGTTATAGGCGATACCGCCACCGGTGCCCCCCATGGTGAAAGAAGGACGAATAATACATGGGAAGCCGACCATATCTAAAACACCGTAAGCTTCTTCCATTGAGTGTGCAATACCTGCACGCGGACATTCCAGTCCGATATTTTTCATGGCCTGATCGAAACGGTTACGATCTTCCGCTTTGTCAATCGCATCGGCGGTTGCACCGATCATCTCAACATTGTATTTTGCTAATACGCCTTTAGATTCAAGCTCTAAGGCACAGTTTAATGCGGTTTGGCCGCCCATGGTCGGTAAAACCGCACAAGGACGTTCTTTGGCGATAATCTTTTCAACAACTTGCCAGTGGATAGGCTCGATATAAGTGGCATCGGCCATTTCCGGATCAGTCATAATAGTTGCAGGGTTAGAGTTAACCAGTACAACACGGTAGCCTTCTTCTTTTAACGCTTTACAAGCTTGTGCACCGGAGTAGTCAAACTCACAGGCCTGGCCGATAACAATCGGCCCTGCACCAAGAATAAGGATGGTTTTTAAGTCATTACGTTTTGGCATCTGAAATTTACCTTTCTCTTCTGATCGTTAACTAGGCGTTTTTGTATTGTTCAATCAATTCAATGAAGTGATCAAATAACGGGGCTGCATCGTGTGGTCCCGGACTTGCTTCCGGGTGCCCCTGGAAACTAAATGCGGCTTTATCGGTACGGCGGATACCTTGTAGCGAACCATCAAACAGGGAGACGTGCGTCGCACGCAGGTTTTCAGGCAGTGTTTTTTCGTCAGCTGCGAAGCCGTGGTTTTGACTGGTGATCATGACAACATTACGTTGTAAATCTTTAACCGGGTGGTTTGCACCATGGTGACCAAATTTCATTTTCGCTGTTTTTGCACCACTTGCCAGCGCAAGTAGCTGATGACCTAAACAGATACCAAATACCGGGATATCTGTTTTTAATATATCCTGAATTGCTTCGATAGCATAAGTACACGGCTCAGGATCACCAGGACCATTTGACAGGAAAACGCCATCAGGATTCATTGCTAACACTTCAGCAGCAGGCGTCTGTGCAGGAACAACCGTTAAACGACAATCACGGTCAACAAGCATGCGCAGAATGTTACGCTTAACACCGTAGTCATAGGCAACCACATGGTATTTGGTATCCGTATTATCAGCTGGTAAACCACCCGTTAGTGTCCAGCTACCCTGTAACCATTCATATCTTTCAGCAGTAGTGACTTCTTTGGCTAAATCCATTCCTTTAAGACCAGGGAATGCTTTCGCTTGCGCAAGTGCACTTGCCACATCGATATTTTCACCGGCGACAATACAACCCGCCTGAGCACCTTTTTCACGTAAAATACGCGTCAGTTTACGTGTATCGATATCAGCAATACCCACCACATTACGGGCTTTGAGATAATCACTTAACGAGGCTTGGTTACGAAAGTTGCTGGCAAGGAGTGGCAGGTCGCGGATAACAAGACCGCAGGCATGAATCGATGTTGACTCTTCGTCTTCATCATTTGTTCCGGTATTTCCAATATGAGGATAGGTTAATGTAACAATCTGGCGTGCGTATGATGGATCAGTTAGTATTTCCTGATAACCTGTCATTGATGTGTTGAAAACAACCTCTCCGATGGAACTACCATCAGCGCCGATCGAAATACCTTCAAATACAGTTCCATCTTCCAATACCAATATGGCAGAATGACTCAAAATAACCTCCGTGGGGAAATGAAATTAAACTTCATGATTACAGGAGGAAAATAATGTTTTTTTTCCACCAAATAATCATAAACTTTGGCAAATTCGGGACATTCTATAGATCTTCGCCCTATTTAACCAATAAAATTTCAGTTCCGTGGCAAAAAAATGCCCAATTGATTGACCTGCCGGTTGAATTCACAGCGAGTAAAGTTGGGATAAGCATCACAGGCGAAAAACCTAAAAAAAACGAATTGCATATGGGACTTTAAAATTTTCTTCAAGCACTGTAGATTCCCATATAGGGATAACTATTTAAATTTATTGATATAACCATCCAATCCGTCATATCGCCGTCTCAACTAATTTCACTCTCTTTTCTAAGGTTAGGTATTTTATGCAAACGTTACAATCAACAATAGCAGCACAAGTTTGGTCTTATTTTTCGACGATTTGCTCAATCCCACACCCTTCCAAGCATGAGCAGCAGCTTGCAGACTGGATCATCCATTGGGCGAAACAGAAAAAACTAAACTGTATTCAAGATGAAAGCGGCAATCTCATTTTAAAGAAACCGGCAAGTCAGGGTTATGAAGGTAAAACCCCTGTCATTCTGCAGGCACATCTGGATATGGTGCCTCAGAAAAATAACAACAAAGAACACAATTTTTTAACCGATCCAATCAAACCGGTAATCGACGGTGAATGGCTGCGCGCCGATAATACAACTTTAGGCGCTGATAATGGTATCGGCATGGCAGCTTGTTTAGCCGTATTAGCAGATGGCACTCTGCAGCATGGCCCGCTTGAGGTACTTTTAACCAGCGATGAAGAAACAGGGATGACCGGCGCATTTGGCCTGAAAGAAGATGCCCTGCAGGGGAAAATCCTGCTTAATACCGATTCAGAGCAGGAAGGTGAACTTTACGTCGGTTGCGCAGGGGGCATTAACGTTAATGTTGCTCTGCCCTATGAGATTATGGAAAGTGAACCGGACGACAACGCTTTTGAAATAACCCTGGAAGCATTAAAGGGCGGGCATTCAGGTTGCGATATTAACTTAGGCCGCGCCAATGCAATTAAAACATTGGTCTCTATCCTACATAATCTCGATGCCATTCCCTTTAACCTGGCCTATTTTGAAGGCGGGACGTTACGCAATGCGATTCCACGGGAAGCAAGCTGCATTATCGTATGTGATCCTCACTATCAAAACAGTTTAGAAATGATCATCCATACCCTGCAGCAAAAACTGTGCAGTGAATTTAAAACATCTGAGCCTGATTTACAGCTCTCTGTAAAATCCTGTGATTTACCAAGCTTTATATTGACCCACCAAAGTCAAACTAATTTGTTAAACAGCCTGCTGCATTGTGATAATGGCATTTTCAGCATGGATAATCATTTTCCCGATGTTGTGCAAACCTCATCAAACCTGGGCGTTGTTGCACAAAACAGAAATAATCCCCGCGTTTTTGATATTCAGGTACTGGTGCGCTCCCAAATTGAGCAGGAAAAACAAACAATCGCGCAGAAAATTGCCGGCCACTTTGAAAAACATGATGCAAAGGTTCGTTTACAAGGTGATTATCCTGGTTGGACACCCAATAAACACTCTGCTATTTATCAAATAATGGAACAGCAATACCTTGCTCTGTTTGCTAAAAAACCCAAAGCGATGGTGATTCATGCGGGTCTGGAATGTGGTTTGTTCAGCACGCAATACCCGCAATGGGATATGATCTCCTTCGGCCCGACGATTAAATTTCCCCACAGTCCCGGTGAAAGAGTCAATATCGCCAGTGTTGATAAATTCTGGCAACTGCTGGTAGCGACCTTAAAAGCGATTGACTGAACGGTAAAACGTAATTCATCACCTGATCAAAGGGCCTAACAGGTGATGAATATGTAAAGCCGCTGATGTTGTACGGAGCTGCCGAAAAAAGATTTTAACCGCCGGATTGCTTTTTCTTTATCTCCTCTACATGTTCAATCAGTGTATCCACGGTTTCCTTTAGCAGATCCAGTTCATCGATTGTGAGGTCACCTAACTGTTCCAGGTTGTACTCAATTGTTTCTATAATTCTTTTATGGGGCCGAAGCATAGGCCTCATGAAGTAGCCGGTAATCGTGGCGACAATCGCGCCAAAAAACAGGCTGGAGCCAATCACTATCCACAGACCGCCGACTAAGCGTGCAGTCATAGATACCGGTGAATCAGCAATGCCGGCCGTGGTAAAGGCAGCCACTCCCCAATATAATGCATCACCATAGGTAGTAATAGATGCACCGGCAACATTCAGCTCGGCAAAAAACAGTCCCGCTGCAAATAATAACCACAACAAGATCAACATCAGCAACATTGTTGTAAAAGGAGTATGCGCGGAGATATCTTTAAAAAACCTTTTAAAGCGTGTCGTTTTTTTCCTTTTTTTCATCTTTTCTTCCTTATTAACCTGTACAGTGCCTGGATAAACAGGTTGTGGAGAACTGGTAAGATTCCAGCTGTATGGTGATATGATCGATATGCTTATATGCCAGTAGCTTGGCAGTGACCACTTTTAATACCTGTTCGCGATCAAACTCATCATTAATAACCAGATGCACACTCAACGCGTTTTCTGTCGTTGACATCGCCCAAATATGTAAATCATGGACACTACTAACCCCTTCTATTTCCTTTAATAATAAAGCGACTGATTTTGTATCAATCTGCTCCGGCACACCATCAAATAACAGGTGTAAAGATTGTCTGAACAAGGACCAGGTACTTGCCACGACCAATATTGCAATCACCAGACTAACCACCGGATCCAGCCAACTCCATTGCCATTGCAGATAAAGTCCCCCCGAGAGAACCACGCCGAGTGAAACCAACGTATCGGCACTCATATGTAAAAAAGCTCCTTTAATATTAAGATCTTCTTTACTGCCCGCCATAAACAGCCACGCGGTCACCGCGTTAACCACTACCCCAGCGGCGGCCACCCAGATAATGACCTCGCCTTGTAATTGGGTTTGTTGTGCAAATCGTCCAATCGCCTCCCAGGCTAACATTCCCATGGCTAGCATCAAGAAACTGGCATTAAAGAAACTGGCTAAAATAGTCCCTTTCTTCCAGCCGTAAGTGCGCCGGTCATTTGCCAATAAGCGCGCCCCGAGCATACTCAACCAGGCGAGTATTAACCCGGCGACATCACTGAGGTTGTGTCCGGCATCGGCAAGTAAAGCCAGCGAGTTGATATACCAGCCATAAAAAGCCTCGATACAGACATAACTGAGATTAAGCGTAATGCCAATAATAAATACTTTTCCATAATCTTTATCTGGCGCACGATGATGAGAGTGAGAATGCATAACCACTTCCTTTGCGAAAAAGCTTCTTGTTTAAGCGTTGGCCGCCAAAGATCACCATTGAACTTTCTTGTTTTTGAACCATTCTGTCTATTCGATTCTCTTATTTACCAAGTTGTTTCTGTTCTACCGCAATGTTATTGAAACTTGAGTCGGGGCAGCAACTGCCATAAAATGAAAAATCGGAAATCACCGCGCCAAGTACAAAACTTAATATAACTTCGGTCAGCTACACAGCGCTGCTCTGATGATTAAGTAACGACTCCCTCAAAAGTGCTTCGGTGCCGGACAAATGTGATATTACCCAAGCAATCTGGCCGCATTTACAATCCCTGCTGAAAGCGTAAGCGTAAAAGCAACAGATTAAGAGGATTTGAAGTTATTGTTACCTTTTATTACTGCTGTCCTCCCTGCAAATATTGCTGCATCTGCGCCATATGTTTTGCCATTAAAGCACTATATTGCGCTTTCTGCTGCTCTGTTAATACTTGTAAAGCCTGATGCTGCGCTTTTAACATATCTATTTGATTATCAACCATCAATGCCTGATGTTTGCTTATCATTTCGCGCGCTTTATCTTCATCAAATGTTGAGTTATTAAGCAATAACTGAGACTCCGCCATATGGGCAGGCATATTGACCATTATCTGTTGCTGTCTTTGCGGCATTGTTGACACTGCTGTTTCCATAATCGATCTAATTTTTTGCAGCTGTTCATCTGTCAGGTTTAATTGCGAGTCGAACATACCGCCATGCATCATGCCGCAATGCATCATACCGCCATGCATCATGCCGCCGTGCATCATGCCACCATGCATCATACCGCCATGCATCATGCCGCCGTGCATCATGCCACCATGCATCATACCGCCGTGCATCATACCGCCATGCATCATGCCGCCGTGCATCATACCACCATGCATCATCATTCCCCTCTGTTTAGAAGGCGGATTATTATCCTCCTGACTCACTGAAGTGCCGGCAACGCTAAGACCGAGTGCCAATACAATGAGGCTAAGTTTTTTGTTGTTCATACTCTACTCCTGATCAACTTATTGAATAATCAAACCCATCAATTTCGCCATCTGAAATAACAGGTAAGAAAAACTATTATTAAAACGGTTTATACCATTGCAAGTGTAGCCTCGATTAGATCCTTAAGGTCAATGATTACAATAAAAATTGAACAGTAATCTCACTCGGTAATGAGGAAAACGGGTAATCGGCTAACCCGCTGTGCTGTTCAATAGCGTCTATACTGGAGTATATGTTGAATAACAAAGGGGAGATATCATGCCAAAAACGTTATTACTGATCGCTAACGCCAGCACTGCACGCATTTTTAACTACCTGGCAGGTGAAGAGTTTAATCTGATTAAAGAGTTTGACCATCCGCAAAGTCGTCAGAAAGGAAGTGATCTGGTCAGTGACCGCCCGGGGCATAATCAGGGGTCAAGTGGAGGACATGGCGAATTTACTCCGGCAACTAACCCCAAACAAGTTGAAGCAGAGCGCTTTGCTCGTGAGTTGGCTGGCTGGTTAGACGATGAACGTAAACAAAATCGCTGTCATCAACTGATGCTGGTCGCACCTCCGAGTTTTTTAGGGATGCTGAACAAATCTATTAATGAGCAGACGATGCAGTTAGTTTACCAATCTCTGGACAAAGACTACTCGCAGGTTATTCAGCGCGACCTGCCGAAGATGTTGGATTTAAGGATTAAGAAAAGATCAGATTACCTGTAAACTCAGCCACCTCAAGATGTATATAGTTACATCTTGAGGCTGTTTGACCGTTAGTAAAAATTTAGTGCGGAAAATTGGCTAAACCCACTTGAACAGATCATGGACAAAGAAAATAGCAATCTCAACAGTAATCAACCAGATAATAATCCATTCCAATACTGCGGAATGCTGGTGATTTGTCTGATCGGCAAGAATATTAAGCATCTCCTGAATGACTTCCAACTTGCGATTGAGAATATCCAGGCGTATTGAAAGCTCCTGATACTCTTCGGTTTTATGGTAATAATGATCCAGTTCAGGATATTCCCAGAAGAAATCCGGTTTATCGAGCAATTCATAATGCAGGTTAACACTCGATTTGGTCAAAAACAGATGCCCGCGCATACGCGAAATTTGGTTGCGGCTGAGTTTTATCTTCCCGTGTTCTGCCAGATATTTAGGAATTGGCGATGTCTCTTTAATGGTCTGCTCAACCTGCTCTTCAAACATCTCTAATTTGACCGATTGTGCGAGCGTATGGGATACCGCCAACTTAACTAGCGGTGCCTCATTATCCAGTACCAGATGATCATTATGTAAGGTGAAATGGTTGCCATGACTAAAACTTAACTCATCCTGTAAACATTTGGTCATCGGCTTCTGTAAAAAAGGTAATATATCCTGCTCTATTTGCTGACGTTTTTGATGACTTACATTCCAATAAACGATAGTGGCATAGGCAAAAATAAACACATCTCCCTGGTCTACATCAAGATGGAGTGTACTGCGGTAGAGGGCTGAACGGTAATTTTTTTCACAAAATTTAACCACGTCATTAAAATCAAAATTACTGCCATAACATACGGCAATTAGACTGGATTGGTTCTCTGGGGAACTCACGATTTTATTCCTTGCTTACATATATTAAAGGACGCCGATATTGACACCCTTACTGCTTTTTTACCCTATTCAGCCAGCTCTATTGCGAAGAGGGGTAAAAAATCACCGCATCATACAACTATCACCAGGATTAAAAAAGAGTAATTTTCAACAGAAGCAAGGCTTTTTCACTTTAGTTACCAAACCACACTTTGAACGTTTTTTACTCATCAGGAAATGAGATAAATAATAGGGAAAACTGCCCCCTTATTGGTACGGAAAAACACCAAGGAGTAATAGTCTTAATCATAAATCTTCTAAAAAGGACAGCAGGTTTTCACGATCCTGTTGGCTGAGTTTTAGTACCGCCTGTTTATGTTTTTCCGCTTCACCGCCATGCCACAATAACGCCTCTAGAATACTGCGCGCTCGGCCATCATGTAAAAAAGTAGCTTCCGGGTCAACCTGTTGCGCAAGGCCTAATCCCCATAATGGTGGTGTGCGCCATTCATTTGCTTGCGCCAAATACTCCACTTGAATATCACCTTTCACAAACTCACTATTTTTATCAAAATCGGTTAATTCCAGTCCCATATCATGTAATAACATATCCGTGTACGGATAGATTTTCTGTCCGGACAGCTCGGGAAACTCGCTTGAACTCACCGTGCTGTAACTTTCAGTATGACATTGCTGGCAGCCAATCTCGTTAAACACTTTTTTACCTGCCAGAACATTCTCTGCATAAGCATTACGGCGCTGTGGTACGGATAAATGACTGGAATAAAAAGCCACTTTATCGAGCACTTTAGTTGAGACTTCGTAATCATATTCAGCAACCACATCACCATTACCGTCCGGGGCTGCTTTACAATCCTCCTGATGGGATAAACAGTTTTCTTCCGGGAATAACTCTGTGGTTAATCCCATATCACCGATAAACGCACCGGCGGCTTGTTGACGAATGGTCGGCTGACCAGCTTTCCAGCCAAAGCGGCCTAAGGTGACTTTATGATCAGCCACTGACCAAACATAGTTAGCACGGCCGGAAATACCGTCCTGATCACTATCGTGAATATCTTGTTGTGCCACAATCTGTTGTTCATCGATCAGAGCAATTAATCCTAAACCGATCATAGCCGGTGCAACACGGGGAGATAAGACAGTATCTTTATCTATGTCACAACCGTTGGCTTTAATATGCCAACTTGGTTTACGCAGCTCCTGAGTAAAACCATCGGAAAATGTTACGGTTAAATACTCGTAACTGACTGCCTGACTGGCCTCTTCTGCAATACCGAAATTTGACCGGTGCTGCAGTTGTCCGCCGATGCAGCTGTCCGGCACATTGGCTATTAATGACAAATTGATTGCTTCCTGCTGCTCACTGCTGATAACACTTTTTGAAACGCGTAATAACATACTGTTAAAATCGTTGCCTTTTTTCCCTATTTCGGCTGTTGAAGCATGCCCTCTTCCATCACGGATATGGCAATCCTGACAAGCGTTATTATTAAACAGCGGTCCCAAACCATCTTGTGAGCTAACCGATCCCGCGCTTTGTGCCCATGGCTCTTCGAAGAATTTATTACCGCCGTTAAACTTTAAGATATTTCTGGCACTTTTCATATTTGCAGATGGTGAAGAAAATGCCGAGGCATGGATATTTTTCACGCTGGTTTCGCCTGCCGAAAGGTGCTGTTGTTTATCTATATACTCGCCAGCCTGGCAATTAACAGAGATAAGCGCTAATAGGGAAAAGGTAATTTTGTTCATGATAACCGTTTGTTTTTTATTGCTTAAAATAAAGCCACCTCAAGGTACAAATTATTGCACTTTGAGGTAGTTTGAGTCTATAAAACCACAAAGACAGCTCCTGTTTTACCCGGGCTGTCTTAAGTTAATATATTGATTTGGAAATATTATACCAATTCCGTTAATTAGATGATCTATTTAGGCATAGGAAAAATGGATGAAAGCAAGGTATTAATTGCAGTAACTAGTTGTTCTAATTATAAAATTAATAACAAACACTAAAACGTAGTTTTATGTCTAGCTAGCATTCATTTTAACCAGCATAAATGCAGAGATAATTATCGGATTTGGTATTAGTCTCCGTCACCAGATAAGATCAACGCTTGCAGTGATAACAGCTCTTCAACCGAGTTAAATGCTGATTGCAGATCGACTAGTTGGTAAACTGCTGCAAAAGCAGCTGTTTTCTCAGGGGCATCATCCGCCTGGCCGATAATTTGATCAAAACGGACAGGCTCGGAGCGTTCACCTGCGTTATAAATCACCTGCATATTTTTTTCGATAGCATTTAAAGCATCATCAAATTGTTTAAATACCTTCGGGTTCTGCTGATTGATATAATCAGCCAGACTTGCACCTGTAATGTGTTCACCGTCAATGGTCTGGTAACCACCGTAAAAAGCGTTACGTATCCCCTGCAGATTGTAATAGATTGCAACGTGGCTTAAGTCGCTGAAACAATCATGCTCCTGCTCCGGATCTAAACTTTCTAAACCCTCGTGCATCCGAGCCGATGCAAGTTCATCGATCGCCATCGCTTTCATTGCAAATATCATATAGCGCAGGCCATCTTTTGCTGTTTTAAAGTTATTTGCCAGCGTGCCTTTGCTGTTAGCGGCTTGTTCAGTCCACTCTGCAGTCATTGCGCTTAAGTCATCAACCAGCAGTTGTGTTACCACACTTAAGTAAGCACGGCGACGGTCACAGTTGGCTGCGCTGCACAGTCCGCTTTTATCTGTTTGGAAATCGTTCACACTGCGCTCACCCGCCCCCGCTTTAGTACCATTTAAATCTTGCCCCCAAAGCAGGAATTCAATGGCATGAAAACCAGTTGTTACGTTTGCTTCACCGCCAACCCCGTTTTGCGCAATTAGATACTCTTTACTAATCGCAGTCCCCTCTTTCTGATTGATGATCCCGGCATTTTTATTACCTTTGACATAATCAATTGCTTGTTCATCCAAAGGCCAGGCATTGACTTGCCCTTCCCATTCATCGACACTATTTAGACCGCCGTCTCTATCAAGCTCCGCATTGATAGTAATATCGGTATCCCAACGCAGGATTTCTGACTGCTGATAAGGAATCCGGGCAAGTTTATAAGCTTCTTTGGCACTGTTCAGATTTTGTTCCGTCGGGTCTGCCAGCAAGGCTTCAACTTTTTTCTGCAAATTTAAGGCTGTCGCTAATGAATCAGCATAAGCGGCATGAGCCATCTTAATGTAGTTATCTTTGATATCCTGCTCAGTAACTATGGTTGTTGCCGGCAGGCGCTCTTCTGCTTTATCGGCAAATGCCGCAAAAACCGCAGCAGCCGATAATGAAAGTGCTGCAGCAGCAATAATTTTTTTAGTTAACATAAAGCTATCTTCCTTGTTTTGATTTACACATAATGCAATGATAGTGATTATTATTTGCAGATGATAATCGCTATCATTATCAAAGACAAGGTTTTTGCCGAAAAGGTAAAAAGAAACTTATGTTTAAACAGAGAGTGCTGACAAGTTGAGTTGGTTAGAAAGTATTATCTCCCCCCTGAGTTTTTTATTTGAAGCAGACAAGCGTATCTACTGGTTGTATCTGCTGAGCAGCGGACTGCTTGCTTTTTTTATTTCCGGTAAGCAGTTTTTTTCAGTGAAGCTGTGGTTTAACCGATCCAGTTTAGTCGATCTCTGCTGGCTGTTTATCAATCAATGGATTTTTAAACTTTTGGTTATACCGTTATTCGCCCTGCAGGTCAGTTATGCGTTAACTATTAATAATTTTTTAACTGATTTGTTTGGATCGGGAAATTACTGGCAGTTAAATCAGCCTGTTCTGGTCATTTTGTTTACCTTTATCCTGTTTATCAGTCAGGACTTTGCTAAGTTTTTGGTACACTTTACACTGCATAAAATTCCCTTTTTGTGGCGCTTTCATGCTGTCCATCACAGTGCAACCACCCTGACTCCTTTGACTTTATACCGTATTCACCCTGTAGAGATGTTAATTAACAGTCTGCGCAGTTTATTGATTGGCGCGCTGGTAAGCGGTTTATTTGTCTACCTGTTTAAAAATCCGCTTGGTATTACCCAGATCCTGGGCGTTAATCTATTTGTTTTTATCTTTAATATTGCAGCGAGCAATTTACGCCATAGTCCGGTCTGGCTGGGATTTTCTAAATGTGAATATTTGTTTATCAGCCCTGCACAGCATCAGATCCACCACAGTGCTGCAGTACAGCATTTTGATAAAAACTTTGGCAGCGCACTGGCAGTGTGGGATTATTTGTTTAACTCATTACTGCTGAGTAAAGAGCAAGCAGTCAAAAGTTTTGGTCTTGATAACAAAGGTATTAACCGACAAAACCTTAAAAAACAGTGGCGCGGTATTAAAAGCTAGTTTTAGCACTTCAGTTAGCTTTCACCAGCATAAGGGAACTCTTATGGCGGTAATACCAAATCCGATAATTATCTACTCATTTATACTTGCTAAAATGAATGTTAGCTAGACATAAAACTACGTTTTAGTCTTTGTTATTAATTTTGGAATTAGAACAACTAGTTACTGCAATCAATGCCTTGCTTTCATCCGTTTTTTCTACGCCTAAATAGATCATCTAATTATCGGAATTGGTATAACCATGCCTTCAAGACTATTGATAAGTTTTTCCGTTATGCTTTAACCAGCCGTGGATGTGACGGCCATTAGGATCTTTATGTGTCCAATGGACAACACCGCCCTTTTGGTTCCACTCATATTCACCGTAAAACTGCACTTGGTCGCCTTTAGACAGTGCGCTTATTTTTGGTGCCAAATCAATGTTATGAGCGATTAATAGCGTCTGCCCGGAAGGCAGTTGTAGAATAAATCTCTGATGTCGGGAGCCTTGCAGATCATCTGCTAACAGTTGCTTTACGATCCCCTCCCCCTGTACCTGTACATCACTTTGACGATTTTCAAAGGCGCGCTTTAAAATTGCATTATTACCGGATTGGGCATTCTCGCTTTGCGATACCTCATTCACCAATGAACTTATCTTATTCGGAGAGTCCCCCAGCCATTGATAGATCCCAACAATAACTAACAGGATAATTAAAATTTTCTTCATCGCATTAACCTTGTGCTAAATAACCTCAATTCTGGAATAATAAATATCCGTAGAGCTTACTTTTGCTCAACAAAAATTAACTGTTCGGTATCAAAGCCCCGCTCTTTTGACATGCTGATGAACTTCTCCAACACCTCCGTGCCAATCTTGGGCGTTCTGGATAACAACCATAAATAATCAAAATCAGGTCCGGAAACAAAAGCATACTGATAGTTTTCTTTATCCAGCTCAAAAACAACGTAGGAGCCATAAAATGGCCCAAAGAATGATACTTTTAGATAGCCCTGATCTCTTTCGTTGACAAAGTAAGCTTTGCCCTTCGCTTCCCGCCACTTATTTTCAAAGTTTGAAAAGCCACGATTTAAAACCGCGACACCACCATCATCCTGCAGTGTATATTCCGTGGAAACCTGACTGAGACCTCTTTCAAAAGAATGATCAAGCCGGGCAATTTCATACCACTTCCCCAAATACCTGGACAATTCAAACTCATTCACCGGCTTAATTGATTCAGGCATCCCCAGACAGCCGCTAAGAATCAGCACACTTATTATCAGCAGTATTTTTGTCACGTTATTCTCCTTATAAGACGCCTATTAATGTATTGAAAATTAACCGCTTCACGGCAAACATCACCAGTTGAGGGAGTACAAAACAGGTAATAATATAGATAAACCCAGCCAGACGATGATCGTCAGAGGAACGCCCACACGGACAAAATCTGTAAATTTATACCCCCCCGCATGCATTACCAGCAGATTGGTCTTATAAGCCATGGGAGTGGCGTAACTCATATTGGCACCGAACAGCACAGCAATAACAAAGGGTTCGGGATTAACCTGCAGTTGCTGCGCGATGCTGATAGCAATGGGAGTGCCAATGACTGCAGCGGCATTGTTGGAAACAATATTGGTCAGGATTGCCATCAACAACATCAATCCCGACAGAATGATAGCCGGAGAAGCCCCCGCCGTTAAAGCGACAAACACTTGTGCCAAATACTCCGCACCGCCGGTTTTCAATAATGCAGCTCCCATCGCCAGACTCGCCGCGACAATCAGAATAACCTGGGTACTCAGTGCCATAGAGGCATGGCGCCAGGTCAGACAGCCTGTGATCAGCATCAGCAGCACACCACAAACAGCACTGATAGCAATAGGCACGCCTCCCAATGCTGACACAACAATAATCCCGGCCATAATCAACAGAGCCGTAACTGCTTTATCTGTGTGCGGCAGATCGGCCGTCGCATCGAGAACCAATAGCTCACCGGCACGTTTGATTTCGCCAATGGTTTCCTGATTCCCCTGTACCAGAAGAACGTCACCAATGCGCAGACGGGTCTGTGCTATTTTTTCACGCAGGGTCTCTACCGAACTTTGCCCCCGATGTATTGCCAGCACCATTAACTGATAGCGATCATAAAAGTTTAGTTGCTTCAAGTTCATTCCCAGCAGAGGCGACCCCTGTATTACAACGATTTCTGCAATTTGTTGTCCTTCGCCGGATAATGGATGCTCTTCATCCACCTGAGTATCTCCGACAAAGAGCATGGCACCCAGAGCACTTTCGAGTTCCTTAAGGTTGTCCGGCGTGTCATTCACCATCAACCTGTCCCCTGCCTGAATTTGCGCATCCGGCAGCGGCACAATATAGGTTCCGCTGGCGCGCATGATACGTGATACCTCCAGCAACCCTGAGCTTTTTTCGATCAGCTCTGTCAATGTTTTACCGACGGAAAAACCATCTTCCAATATCACCAGTTGCGCAGAAAATATTCTTGGAGAGGTATCGGTGAGCATTGCTTTGCGTGCGGGCAGCAGACGAGGCGCAATCAACCACAAATAAACAATAGCAATGCCGGCAACGATCGCAGCCGGTACAAAAAAATCAAACATCTGCAACCTTCTCAAGCCCATATCAGCAGCCACTGAAACCACTAACAGATTGGTCGAGGTACCAATACTTGTGCTCATTCCCCCCACCAGCGTCGCAAATCCCATTGGCATTAACACCCCCGAAGCAGGCTCTCCGGTGCGCAGAGAGACACTGATCAGAATAGGAAGCAGCAGCACGACTATCGGAACATTATTAACAAAGGCACTGAGAAAGGCACCGACCAGCAGGGTCAGCAACATACTTAATGCCGGACTAACTCGCCATAAACGCGCCAGAATCCGGCCCAGAGGAACCAGTGCCCCGGTACGCACTAGCCCGTTTCCGGCAATCATCAACGCACACACTGCCACCAGCGCCTCATGGCCAAAACCACTGAAAAACTGCAACGCCTCAAGGTGCTGTCCCTGCGGGTTGGCGTAAGGAAAAACGGTAAAACCGATACTCAGCATTGCCAGAATAAACAGACTCGACGTCTCAATGGCAATAGATTCTCTGGTGAACAGAAACAGTGCTAGCAAGACCAGCAATAATACTGCCAGTGCATGCACATCAGGAAGCTCTGGTAAATTCATTATATTGATGGCGGGCACCTGTCAATTAACCTTTTCTATTTGCATGCGCAGTACAAATAATTTGTGGGTCAAGGCTTGCTCTAAAGATATTTTCTACGCCCTCTTGAGAGCAGGTTGGATTTTGTTTCTTGACCATAAGTCACCTCAATATTAGGCATTATTTCTATTAAAGCTAATTGAAGATGTACAAATCAGCAAGTTATGAATTGTGTCTTATTGTATAAATCAGATGGCAAGGGCTGCTGTTGAAGATCCAACAATCTAAAGCGGCACCGTCATGGGACGAATAAGCACCTCCCCGTGTTTATAGTAGTAACAGCTGGCAAACCAGCGTTTTCTGAAGCAGAATAGGTAGCTTAAATCTATTCGATCCCCATATATTTACAAATTTCCCGTTGAATACGCTTAACTTCTTCGATAGAAACAACGAACTCCTTGGTGTAACCACTATCAAACATACGTTTTTCAGCCGCAATAAGTATGCCATTTGATTCGGAATCTAAAGGTGTTCTAAGTATCACTCGATCAATTTCAAAGTGATACATTATAATTGATTGCATATTCAAATAAGTATCATTGGTTATTTTTAACGCTTTTTTCATTTTTTAAACCCTTAGCTGGAAAATGTTTACTTTGTAAAAAGAATGCCCTAATCGGCCATGCAAAAAAAGTGTTTTATTATGTGTGATAAATGAAGTTGGTTAAAACGTGCGACCTGTCGTACACAGCCCGGTTTTATTATGAATCGGGTATCATAGGCTTGATCATCCCGGTAGAGCCTGTCCCCTGGAATATAGGATTAATTTTCTAACGTAAGCTTATACATAGCAAATCCGATAATGACCTATTCATTTATGCTTGTTAAAATGAATGCTAGAGCGCCATATAGTTTAAAAAAACAGCACCAGCGAGAGCCCAAATGGTCGAGGTAAGGCAGATTTTTGAAGATCTAGTGAGCCTAAATCGAAAAAAAGTTAACGTAACATGCGACCATTTGGGCCTCGCCCTTCGGGAGCGCCTAAAAATCGTCCCATACGATTTTGTGCAATTAGAATAACTAGTTACTGCAATCAATGCCTTGCTTTCACCCATTTTTCCTGCGCTTAAATAGATCACCTAATTAACGGAATTGGTATAACCTCAGCTCTGGATAGACCAATCGATACAACTCCGTTAGTTCCGCGTATGTCTGTGTTAAATCATCGTAGCAATAGCCGGCTATTGCTACGATGATTTGCCTTGCACTACACAAAGCTAACGGTACTGTATAATATAAAACGTTAACGTTATGATATTAAAAGCAATGACGCTTTTATTATCCAGAGTTGAGGTTCATTAGCGCAGAAACTAAGAAAAACAAATTTGATTTCTGCCGTTTTTTTTCGCCAAATAAAGAGAGTCATCTGCTTTTTTTATAAGCATACTCACGCAACTGTCTTTGTCAGGAACGATTGCCGCCAACCCTATACTGGCCGTTAAAGTAGGAAGCATGGGAGAGTTTTCATTGGGAATCTTTAATAAACAAATCTCATTAAGCAATTTTTCAACCAATATCTTAGCCTGCTCCAGAGGCGTACCGCCACACACTATCACGAACTCCTCACCACCATAACGAGCACATATATCACCAGGCCTTTTATCAAACTTTTTTAACACATCTGCAACTGCTTTCAGGCATTCATCACCCGTTTGATGCCCATAGGTATCGTTCAACAGCTTGAAATAATCAAGATCAATTAACGCAAGCGAGATAGGCATACTAAGGCGATGGCAGCGCCGCCATTCGCTTTCCAAAAATTCATTAAAGTATCTGCGATTAGCAATATTAGTAAGACCATCAATACGTGACAGCTTTAACACCTCTTGTTCAGCAAGTTTTCTCTCGGTAATATTTTGATGAGAAATCACAAAACGGTGAGCCCCCTGTATCGTAAAGCCTGTTACACGCATCATAAACCAGCGCTCCTGATCCGGACTATGGCAGGGATATTCAAAATAAAATCTTTCTGTTTCGGCTTTGATGACAGATCTGATCCCGCTCGCGGCTTTGATGCCAAAATCATCCCCCATAGCAGCTGCTTTATCACATTCGCTTAAATAATTAATATCCTTCCAGGTTTCGTCAATTATACAGGCGTTGTTTTGCCCGAATGAGTACCAGCTTTTATTTACAAAGAGAATATCCCCTTTATTATCTATGACCGCAATATGATCAGTTATCGTATCGAGAAGTGACTTTACAAACTCATATGATTCAATCATTTACAATATCCATGTGGCATGCATAATGTCCAAATATGGCGTACAAAACCGCGACATACACTTTACCAGACAAAAAACAAATACGGGGAGAGCCTAAGCTGTTTGTGAAGAGCAAATTATTCATACCTGTGATTTTTATAATAATACTCTTTATCATGTTCACTGATTGGGCGCAGAACGCGACAAGGGTTGCCGACAGCAACAACATTTTCAGGGATATCCTTTGTCACCACACTACCCGCGCCTATTACCGTATTTTTACCGATAGATACCCCCGGCAGAACCACTGAATTAGCACCAATCCAGACATTTTGTCCAATATGTACGGGGATATTGAATTGCGCAACTTTCTTTCTCAATTGCGGCTCGATGGGATGACCAGCTGTCGCGATGGTAACATTAGGGCCGATCATAACGTGATCACCGATATAGATATGCGTATCATCAACCAGGGTCAGATTAAAGTTAGCATAAACACTATGTCCGAGATGAGTATGCTTCCCCCAGTTAGCATGCAGTGGCGATTCGATATAACAATTATCCCCCATTTCAGCCAGAAATTGACTCAAAATAGCTTGTCTGCGTTTCATTTCAGTCGGGCGTGTATGATTAAAATCATAGAGCAGATCGAGGCACCGTAACTGCTCATTTGCTAACGTATCATCATCACAGAAGTAGATCTTTTGACTATGCATTTTCTCTTTGATACTCATGGCTTCTCCCCGTTATGCTTTGAGCAAAGTCTAATGGCAAAGGAATTAATAAAATGATCAAGTGTTGCGCAGACAAAATCTGCACTAACAATGCGAGGGTTGCAGGAGATAGTTATACCAAATCCGATAATTATCTATTCATTTATGCTTGTTAAAATGAATGCAAGCTAGACATAAAACTACGTTTTAGTCTTTGTTATTGATTTTGTAATTAGAACAAGTAGTTACTGCAATCAACGCCTTGCTTTCATCCATTTTTCCTACGCCTAAATAGATCATCTAATTAACGGAATTGGTATTACTCTCACTTCACAAAATCGTATGGAACGATTTTGAACAGCTTTAGCTGGCCACGAAGTGATGAAGAACCAGATGTTCTGAATCAAACTCACAACGTAGTGAGGGTCTATTTTAACCAGCGAGACTGATCACCTTTTTAGTTGCTTTGCTATAAACACCGCAGTAGGAACTTATTTCACTGCCGCAACAAATGCAATTTCAAGCAGGTAGTTCGGATCGGCTAATTCAACTTTTAAACAGGCGCGACTTGGCGCACAACCTTCAGGCAGCCATGCTTGCCACGCATTGTTAAAGATTGCCATATTCGAGAAATCGGTAACATAAATCGTAACAGATAATATTCTGGATCTATCACTGCCTACACTCGCCAACATTTCATCAGCCTGGGCAAAAACCTGCTCAATTTGACCTGCCATATCTGCGCTTTCATCCTCAGCCACTTCAACAAAATGCGCCATTTTATTAAACACAGTCACATCTGACCAATTAGCACTGGGATTGATACGTTTGATATCCATTTTATAACCTTACAAATAATAAATAAGATAAAATTTTACCAGAATTAAAAGCAATTGGATCAACAATATAAAGAAGATATGTGTCGTTTTTCATAAATTTGTTGCTGTTTATAAATCAACAAATAATATCGCAGACAGCAGCGTGCTGGTTTGCCCTGTTTTCCCCATGTTTTTTGAACAATTGGACCGCCTCATATATATGTTGCTTTGCTTTTAGTTTTACGGAAAAATCGGAAGGTGAGCGAGCAAATTCTGCTCACAACTCGTTGGGAGGCAGGAAAATACGCTTACTGAAACGTTACCCAGCGCAGTCACCCGTTATATTTTCACCTTTATTAATGGCAGCATTTCTGCGGCTTTGCAACAAAGTATACCCCCCGCTTGATACGATCAGCAAACTACCCAGCAAGGTGATTAAATCGGGTTTTTCTGCAAACACAAAAACCCCAACAAGCAATGCAAACAGTAAACGGGTATAACGAAATGGTGAGACAACAGATACATCACCGGATCGCATGGCAATGGTCAGGGCATTATAGGCAGCAACACCAAAAAGAGTTGCGCCGATAATCTGCGCGCTGGAGATTAAATCAAGTTGTACAGGCTCACCACTATAGAGCAGCATCAACAATCCAGTGGGCATCAATACAAAAAAACCGTACACGCCCAGCTGCATATTAGACAACACCGGTGGCGCAGCCCGGGTTGCTAAATCACGTCCGGCAAAACCTAGGGTGGCAATAACAGCAAATAATGAGGCGGCCTCAAAACCTTCAAGACCTGGGCGGATAATCATCAACACTCCCAGAAAACCGACTACAACAGAAAACCATCGCTTGATTCCAATCCGCTCACCAAAGATAAACGCAGCACCGAGCATTGCAATCAAGGGTGTGGCTTGAAGAATAGCGGAAGCACTGGACAATGGTGTTAAGGTAATTGCTAAGGCAAAGGTTAATCGTCCGGTCACTTCACAGACTGCACGTAATAATAGCGGACGAGACAAAATAGCAGGATGAAAAACTTTTTCCCCCCTCTTCAGGGTCAACAGAATAAATACCAGCATCCCGCCTAAACCGAAGAGCGCTAAAATCAAACCAATAGCAACCCTGCCCGCCGCTGCCTTAACAAACATATCTTCGATGGCGAAAGCTGCCATAGCAATCACCATAAAAAGACTGCCTCTGGTATTATGCAAAATAGCACTCCATTTTTATGTTATAGCCTGGCTGTTTACAGGATTTCTTCAGCGCTCTAGCCAACCTTCACTTCATTAATTTGAGGTTGTTTTTCAAACATCTCTTTAAAAAATACAAAGCAGCTATCTTCTGTTGTCATTTTATTTTTCCCCATTAGTTTCTCGGCAATGCTTCGGTATTTATCCATTTGAAATACCCACTCCAACTCCCGGGTCGGATCATCCCCCTCTTCGAATAAAGCGCAGGCACCTAGCAGATACCTGCTTCCCTGATATTCAAACTCACTATACCATCCCCAATCCTCAGCATCGGGCGCTGTTATTTCAAATTGATTTTGCAATTCCTCTCTCAGCCAATCCAGCAGGGAAGCACCATAAATTGGATTGATAGGATTTTTTTTCTCTTTTGCAAGATCAAACATTGTGGTTTTGAAGTAAATTGTCTGATTCATCGTCCACCTTGACTATTGACGCTTTTCCCTGTGAGTTTGACAACGAAGATGGGCTTGGGTATAGGCCTTATCCCAGAATGCAGCAAACTCACTGAATGCCATAACACTTCAATATTGCTTTTTGCAGTGCACAACAGTGCATGGCTTGATGATCTTTGCAAACAGGTCCGGGCGTCATATTCGCAAAGAAGTTTTTACCCGGAACTGAGCAGGTGCGGTTTTATTTTTTCTGGTAATGGCTCTCAGCTTGCTGCATTTTAGTTCTGCCACGTTCCATCAACGCCTGGCCTTTCGCTATTTCAGCCTCTCCCTCAGAAATATCACTATGTCCACGCTTAACAAGTTTACTACCCGCGGAAATATCTTCTTCTCCTTTGCTCCATGCTTTGGCAAATTTTTCCAGTTTGGTAGTCAGCAGTAATGCATTTCCCCCTGAATCGGGGCCTTTAACGGTTTGATAAAGTGCTTGATAAGCTTGTCGATTATTCTTCACTGCAACATTCCCAGAAGCAATTAACTGCTCTCCTTCGTGCAGATAGGAACGACCTTTTTTAACTAATTTCTGACCTTTTTGTACCTGCTTATCACCAGCAATTGAATCTTCTTTTCCTTGTTCCCATTGCTCTGCCAGCGCAACTCGAGACTCTCCGTCAGCAAGCACTCGTTCTCCAAAAGTAGGTTTAGTTGAGCAGCCTGTGATGCCCACTAAACCCGTTAACAAAATAATACTTATCAATCTTTTCATACAATTTATTCCGATAATATGTTCGCAGTGAACTGCCATATCATGCTACTTATAAAAATCACCTGCAAGCTTTATTCAATACGCAAGCCCTTTGCCAGGGCACTTGTTATACTAATGCGGGAAAGCATATACCCATGTTACTTCAAAATGCTTTGTCAGGCACGAGCTCGGAGACCAGAGCAAGACGCAACATGAGGTAATGGTTATTCCCTTTTCGATTGGTGCAACGCAGCACTGGTTTTCGAGCCAGCGCCCCGTAGGGCAAGGTTAATTGCACCAATCTGCTTTGTTATAAAATATCTCTGTAGA
>NZ_JBFGZY010000018.1:0-36255 GCF_041586535.1 Psychromonas sp.
CAAACAGAGAATACAATAGCGAAGGCTATATTTACTAAATTCGGAGAAAAATGTGTCACAGCAAATAATTAAAGATCTGAACATTCGTTACACAGCAAAAAAATATGACCAAACAAAGCGTATCTCAGCAGAAGATATGGAGATAATCAAAGAAGCACTGCGCCTTTCAGCTTCGTCTATTAACTCGCAGCCATGGAAGTTTATCGTTATTGAAAGTGATCAAGCAAAGCAGCGCCTGCATGATAGTTATGCGAACAAGCATCAGTTCAATCAACCGCACGCAAAAGAAGCTTCGCATACTATCTTGTTTGCATACGATCCAAAATTCACTAAAGATAAATTCCGCAAACGCGTTGATGCAGAGGTGAGCTCAGGTCACCTGCCGGCTGAAATGTATGATACGTTTATGGGTGCTTACGCATTTGCTGATGCTAATACCGATCAGAATGGCTTCAACGGCAACTGGACCAAGGCTCAGGTTTACCTTGCGTTGGGTAATATAATGCACGTACTGGCACGCATGGGCATTGCTTCAACACCGATGGAAGGTGTCGATGCAGAGCTTATCGGCGAGCAGTTCAAAGATGAGCTTGACGGCCACGTCTGCGAAGTCGCACTGGCGATGGGTTACCCTAAAGAGGGCGAAGACTACAACTACGGGCTGCCTAAAGCGCGTCTGGCGGCTGAAGAAGTCATTGCCGTTGTTTAAGAACGTTAACTGATAGAGTTGAGTGTTTGATGGCCAGGTTTATTAACCTGGCTTTTTTACATATTTGTAACTGAAAGCATAGTATGACATGGCAGCATCATATTGGAGAAAAAACACATCACAAAGCTTGCAACCATACTTTGAGATAAAATGCGGCAAATAGCCAATGAATAGGTTTATTGAGCACTTAAAGGCTATGTCTTAATTAACCTCAGCTCTGAATAAGCGACATTCCTCAAGACCGCTCTTTTCGCCCTTTTCTGCGTTAAGTTTGTTTGTAATAGCCGGCTATTACTTCACAAACTTGCCTTGAATGGAACGAAAATCCCGGCATTGAGCTTTACCAGAGTCAAAAAAGATAACTTCATCTATTATAATGCCCACTATCCAGAGTTGAGGTTAACTAATACGGTGTTCACTCAACAGCTTCAAATAAACAAATATCAGGCGTTATTCATTCTTGATGGCACTCTAACATTTGACACCAACAGCGCTGCCCGCTAAGAATACCTGTTTTTAATTTCCAATACCTGCGGCAGAATAGCCACAAAGTGCTTTACCAGTTGCGGATCAAAATGCTCACCGGCCGCCTGTTCAATAAAGGTAACGGCATCCTGCACCGACCATGCCACTTTATAGGGCCGTTCGGAGGTCAGGGCATCGAAAACATCAGCGATGGCGACAATCCTGCCGATACGCGGAATCTCTTCTCCCTTAAGCCCGTTCGGATACCCCTGCCCGTTCCACTTTTCATGATGGGTGAGGGCAACTATTTTAGCCATTTTGAGCAGTTCCGAGGAGTCTTCACCAATAATATCAGCGCCAATCTGCGCGTGGCCCTGCATGATTTGAAACTCTTCGACACTCAGTTTGCCGGGTTTTTTAAGGATATTGTCAGGAATACCTATTTTACCTATATCATGCATAGGCGCCGCATTCATAAGCATGTCCGCCTCGATTTCGCTCATCCCGGCAGCAATGCCGAGAAGCCGTGCATAGTGACTCATACGCACCACATGCATCCCCGTTTCATCATCCTTATATTCAGCAGCCCGTCCGAGGCGCTGAATAATCTGCAGACGTGTCTGATTAATTTCAGCCGTCTGCTCCAGCACTTTGCGGTCCTGTTCGCGGTTCTGATCATAAAGCGCCAGATGGGTGCGTATCCGCGCCTGCACACGAGCCGGGCTAATCGGCTTGGTAATATAATCCACCGCGCCGATCTCCAGGCCCATCAGTTCGTCACAGACACTCATCTTGGCGCTGATAAAGATCACCGGAATATGGCGCGTCGTATGATCCGCTTTAAGGCGCCGGCAGACCTCATAGCCATCAATCTCCGGCATCATAATATCCAGCAGAATAATATCAGGCGGGCTGCTCTGCACTATCTTCAGCGCAAGATCACCATTGATCGCGGCTTTGACATGGTAATCGTGCTTGAGCGTCTCAACCAGTACGGTAATATTCTCTGCTGTATCATCGACAATCAGCACCGTCTGTTTTTCAATGGCCATGGTTTTTCCTTTCCTTCTCGCATAGGTCTCTCTGCGGCTGGTTATTCCACGCAGACAAATAGTGACGCGTTATCTTAACAATCATGATTTATGCTTGCTACAGCTATTACGCATCTCATCCAGCAGTTTCAAGCCGCCGGTAAAGTCATAATCTGCCAGGGCAGACTGCAGGGACTTGGCAAGGGGTGCAAGCTGCCCCGTAGATAACAATTCATAATCCTGATTCAGGGTATCCACGGCAGTGACATCAAAGTCAGTTAGTTGCTGCGCCAATCTATCCAACAGCTCATTAATCCGCGCAGGATCAACTGCTGTTTCTGCCCGCTGCTCGCTATTTTCCGGCAGTTTCGCCAGAGAGCGCTGAATACGCTGCACTTCACGCCTTAACACTTCGCGTTCGTGAGCACCGGCCTGCTGCTGCTGCGTCTGCGCCTCCAGTACTTGACATGCTTCCTGCAACCCCCCAGCTGCAATTAAGCCGGCCAGTCCTTTATAGGTATGGCTCAGCATATTGGCCTGCTGCCAGTCCTGCCCGGCAAACGCAGCATCAAAGGCTTCAATAAAGCCGGGCAGCTTGTCTTTCACCCTGCGCAGCAGTTTGAGATAGAGCTCCTTATTATGCATAGTGCGCGCCAGTCCCTCTTCGCGGTTGATACCATCGAGTTCAGGAATCTCTGCCTTGTTCAGGTTAGCCAGCTGCTCTGCCTGTCGCGCAGAAACAGGGGCGGATGGCGTCACCCATCTGGCAATAGTGATAAACATCTCATTGACATTAATCGGCTTGGCAATATGGTCATTCATGCCCGCTTCCAGGACTTTTTCACGATCGCCGACCATGGCATTGGCAGTCATCGCCAGCACCGGCAGATCCTTAAAGCGCGCCTGCTGACGCAGTTGCCGGGTCGCTTGATAGCCATCCAGCACCGGCATCTGACAGTCCATCAGCACCCCATCAAACTCTTCCTGAGCGAGCATATCCAGCGCCTCCTGACCATTATTGGCGACCTCGACAAATAAACCGTTATCGCTCAACAGCGCCACTGCCAGCTCCTGGTTGATCTCATTATCCTCTACCAGTAAGACTTTCGCGCCCTGTAAAGCAGCAATTGCCGTATCGACTTCTCCCCATTGCTGCTTACTCACCTCAACTTTACCCTCATTTTCCGCCGCCACTAGCAGTGCATCCAATAACAAAGAGGGGGTCACCGGCTTAGTGATAAACTTGCTGATCTGGACATTTTCAGCGGCCCGGCTGGCCTCTTCACGGCCATAGGCGGTGACCATGATCACCGTCGGAAGATTGCTCAACCGGCTGCTATTATGGATAGCACGGGCGGTTTCCACGCCGTTCATGCCCGGCATCTGCCAATCCATCAGCACCAACTGATAGGGATCATCAATCGCCTGCTCAAGCTTCAGTAACGCGGCCTGGCCACTAGCGACACAATCCGTGCGCAGCTCAAAACTGCTCAGCATAGTACAGAGAATTTCCCGCGCCGCCTCATTATCATCGACTACCAGCACCCGTAATCCCTGCAGCTTGCGAGCCGGCAAGCCGATCATGCTACTCTTGCCATGCTGTTTTTGCAGGGTGACAGTAAATTGAAAATTACTGCCGACACCGGCTTCACTGTCCAGCCAGATCTCGCCACCCATCAGCTCAACAAGATTCTTACTGATCACCAGGCCAAGACCGGTGCCGCCATATTTGCGCGTGGTCGACGTGTCGGCCTGCGAAAAGGCTTTAAACAATCTTTGCTGCTGCTCAGCGCTCAGCCCGACACCGGTATCACGTATCGAAAAGTACAGTTTAACCTGCTGCTCATTTTCTTCGCGAACCTCAGCCTTGATAATAATATTGCCCTGCTCGGTAAACTTCACTGCATTATTACCGAGATTAAGCAGGATCTGGGTCAAACGCAGTGGATCACCAATCAGCGTAAAGGGCAGCTGCGGCGACAGATCAAACATCAGCTCCAGTTTTTTCTCTTCGGCTTTGAGCCCGAGCAGATTAGCCAGATTATTGAACACGTCTTCGAGATGGAAATCGTTTTTCTCAATCGCCAGTTGCCCGGCCTCGATCTTGGAAAAATCAAGAATATCGTTGATAATGCCAAGCAGTGACTCGGCAGAATAGTTAACCTTCTCGATATAGTTGCGCTGCTTGCTGTCGAGATCTGTCTGTAACGCCAGATAGGACAAGCCGATAATGGCATTCATCGGGGTGCGGATCTCATGCGACATATTGGCCAGAAATTCCGATTTTGCTTTAGTCGACTCATCGGCTTTATCCCTGGCCTGCGACAGTTCGTTTTGAATCACCTTCTGCTCTGTGATATCCGTCGACCAGCTCAGTACCGCCAGCTGTCCGTGATAGTCAATTTGTTTCAGGGTGAGGAGAATAGTCAAAACCTGCTGCTTGGCACCATAAGCAAATATCTCACGATTCTTGACTATGCCCTCTTCTTTTAAGCAGGTCAGCAGTTTATTGCGCTCATTAGGATCGAAATATGCTTGAAAAACCCCCTCTCCCTGCTGCAGCCCATAGAGCTCAACAAAACGCGGGTTGGCCACCTCAATCACGCCATCAATGACAATAGAAATGCCCACCGGGCTGGAATCGATAATGCTCTGCAGCTGTGCCCGCTCGTTGGCCAGCATCTCAGCCATAATTTTACGTTCATGAATATCGGTCATAGAGCCGGCCATACGCACTTTTTCACCTGAAGCATCACGCAGTAACTTGGCACGGGCATTAAACCAGCGCCACTCTCCCTGTTTGGTGCGCAGACGATACTCGATATCGTAGGGAATGCCCTGCTCCATATGCGCCTCAGACGCGGCAAACACCCGCGCCTTATCATCGGGGTGTAGACCGTCTAACCATGAATCCAGCTTATTCGGATAATCCTGCTCATCCCGATAGCCGAGCAGAGCGCGAAAACGATCCGAGAACCAGACTGTCCCATCCTTAGTGTTGATATCCCATAGACCGTCACCACTGCCGGAGGTACTCAACGCCAGGCGCTCTTCACTTTGACGCAGTTCTCTTGCTATCCGGTGCAGCTTTTCGGTACGCTCAATCACCAGTCCGGACAGTCTGCTACGGGCTCGTTCACTGAACCAAATGGCGATCGTCGTCAATAGCAGGGCAATCAAGCAGACACTGCCCAGCGCCACCAGCACCACGATACGCATGCTCTTATAGGGGGCGAGTGCCTCTGCAATGTCTATCTCGGTCGCCACACCGATCCCCAGCCTGCTTGACCAGACCCATGCCCCCATCACCGGCACACCGCGATAGTCACGATAGCCTTCAGTATTAATCCCTCTCCCCCCTGCCAGTGCGCTTTTAGCCATCAGCGTCAACGGCCAGTCGGCAGCGCTGCTTTGCTCGGGCCGATACCCCTGCAGCAGATTACCGCCCGGATCCTTAATGGCAAAGCTCAGCAGCTTATCCCCCTGCTGATAGTATTCGCTCACAGTGGCCAAATTTTCTGCAAAGCGGGCGCGAGTCAGCAGACGCCCCTGCCGATCAAAGGCGTAACTATCGCCACTGTCACCTATTCTCCCTGCTTGAATAATCTCGCTGAATTCCTCGGCAGGGTCAAAGCGCAGCGTGAAAACAGCGATCACTTGACCCGATTGATCGCGCAGCGGCTCTGCGAAAAACATGGTCGGCGCCTCGGTGAGTAAACGGCCTGTTGCATCTTTTTGCACAATATCTGAAAAAATCGGCGGCACCAGCACGCTTTCACCGGCCAGTACCCTGGCGAACAGTTCCGGTTTTTGTGTTGCAATCAGATTTTGGCTGCCCATATTAATATCACGCCAGGAGGCCAGAGAGGTACCATCCGGGGCAATCACAAAAAAGCCCTGCGCACCTATCTCACGGTTGTAATCATCATAGATGGCGCGCAAGCTTGCCAACGCATCACTGCTTATCAGGGTTTCACTGTCACGGGGCAGTGCCAGCAATGTTTCTACCGAAGAGAAGACCTGCGGATCAGCAGCAAAGCGTTGTGCATCATAAAAGCCTTTATCCTGCCACAGCATCAGCGACTGTTTAACGGCGTTGTTAACATTCTCCAGATTTTTACCCAGCTCCTCTCGAAAATGCAGCTCTTCACGCTGCAAAGCAAGCCAGGTCACCAGCAGGGCGATACTTAAAAAAACAGCCACCACTGAGGTCATCATATAGATAAGATTTTGCCTTGCAAAAATACGCTCCCAGAGCTTTCTCTGCAGACGGTTTATAAATACCAGCAGCAGTAGCAGCGCGAGCAGCAAGATGCTAAACCAGGCGATGACATTTTTATAATCAAACTGTTTGTCGCTCTTTAGCACTCTTGCTCTGTCGAGCTCCTCCTGCAGCCACTGATTTTCAATGCGATAACGACTTTGCTCACTGATACTCGCCAGGGCTTTATTGAGGATCGGCACTAATTCCGGCATGTCCTTACGCACCGCATAGGCGAGCTGATAAGGGTATTCCGTTGTAAAGTTGATACGCAGATCCTGCAGGTCATTTTCATTGATCGCATTGCCCGCTGCAAAAGGATTGCCCAGATAAGCATCGGCACGCCCACTGGATACCGCCTTCAGCCCGTCAGCCACTGTCGCAACCTCAAGGATCTCAATCTGCGGATAATCACGCCTGACCCGCTCTTCCTGCTGATGCCCATTAGGGAGCGCGACAATTTTACCTCTCAGCGCCTGCATACTTTGCAGATCCGGCATATCCAGGTGAGTAAATGCGACCAGCGGCTGATCGATATAGGTGTTGGTAAAAAGAAATTTTTTGCGCCGCTCAACGGTGGGATTTATCCCGGCGATAACATCGAGCTCGCCGAGGTTCAGTTTCGCCATCACCTCTGCCCAACTTGGCGCCGAGTGCTCCTCCATGCTGATTCCGAGACTGCGTTCAATCAGTGCATGATAATCAGCAAGCAGCCCGCTGTATTCACCTTGTTGATTAAAATACCCTAAGGGAGGCCAGTTAGGTTCGGCGCCCAACTTTAACCCTGGATGCGCCTGCAGCCACTTCTGCTCTGCCGGGCTTAACATAACAGCTTGCTCAACCTGGCGACTCTGCGCACTGCCCATAGTGCGCCAGCGATGATAAATTTTAAGCTGCTGCTGATCACTGATAACCGCCAGTGCTTTGCTGATAATAGAAGCGAGTTCCGGCCAGTCAGCACGCACTGCAAAATAGAGCGGCACTTCAGGCAGTCGCGTGTCTTTGAGAGGCAGGTATTCCTCAGAAATATCATAGCCGGAGATATCGGAATGCGTGCCCAGATAGGTGTTCACCAGCCCATCGGAAAGCAGCGGCAATGCTTGTGATAAATCGGCAACCAGCTTAAGCTTGAGCTGCGGATATTCCTGGCTCAGCAAGTTGTGAATATCACTGCCTTTATCTACCGCTACGCCGCTGACATCAGCCATATCCGGATGCCAGAATTCAACCCTATCTGTATTTATAGTGTCATATTTTGTCCAGGCTTTAGTGACCGCAGCGACTGGACTGCTGAAATAGGGCGTCTTAAAAATAAACTTATCGGCCAGCTGATCAGTAAATGCCACACCAGCGAGGATATCTATTTTGTGCTGCTGAGCACGTGCCATCACTGTTTTCGAACTACGGCTGTCCAGCTTGAACTCGATACCGGTCAGTCCATGCAGCAGATCCAGATAGTCGACTGTGGCACCGAGATGCATGCCTCTGCGCCTGCTCAGAAGCGGAGGCCAATGATTAGGAGTGGCGACAGTCACCACGGGATGCGCATTTTTCCAGGCCTGCTCCCGGGCATTTAACTTGAGGCTGGCATTCTGCTGCCGGGGGTCAAGCCAGTATTGAAAAATCGTGCGCCGCTCCTGCACGGATATGGTATCCATCGCCTTCTGCAGAATATCACGCAGAATAGGCCAGTCCTTGCGCACCGCAATAGCATTGATTGACGAGAGCTCACTGACTGTGCCGTATTGCACCACATTGCTGATCAGCTCGTGTTCAATAATATAATTGACCAGGGTACGGTTACCTATATAGGCATCGACCTCACCTCTGCCAACAGCATTCAGGCCATCACTGCGGGTACCGTACTCGATCACCTCAATATTGGCATAGTGCTTTTGCAGTACAGGCAGCAGGGAATGGCCACGTCTTATTGCGACCTTTTTCGTGCTTAAGTCGTTAAGATCTTTCAGATAGGGGCTGTCATCCCGGGCAAAGATGGCATAGGGGACGTCAAGATAGGGCTCGGTGAAATTAAAGTAAGGCTCACGCTCGACCATTGGTTTAATATCCATCATCGCATCAAGCTCTCTGCTCCTGACCCGGTCATAACTCTGCTGCCATGGCCCCGGCACGATTTTCAGGCGCTCCCCAAGGCGCTTATTCAGTGCTTCGATCAATCTTACTTCGATGCCCTGCGGCACGCCTCGCCGGTCGACATAACTAATAGGCGGGCGGGCATGATGCGCGCCTATGCTAATGCGCGGATGGACGGCGAGCCAGTTGCGCTCCTCTTCGCTAAGCAGCGCCAGCATCTCGCTCGGCAAAGACGAGCTGACAGCCGCGGGTGCTTTCTGCTTATCCGCCTGCAGCGTGCTCTGCTTTTCTGCAGCAGAGACAGTGAATGTCGCCATGTGCAGTAAAAAAAGAGTAAAAACCACAATACTGATTTTAAAATTAACAAATATACGATTCACGGTTTACTCCAATCTTTATCTTTGCACTGGCCTTTTTAGATAGTGATTGTTTAACTCTTATTCTGCGGTATCGCCTGCTTAACATACACATCAAATCGATTTTTCTTGGTTTTGATACTCATGGTCGGTTTTTTATCATTGAGAAAAGGCGCGTAGTCCGGCCGCTTAACCACTACCCTATAGCGGGCGGCGTTTAAAGCAACATCCAGTAAATCATCGGCATCGAGATCGGCTCCCACAACACCTTGAAAAACGCGCATCTCTTTTTTAACCAGTGCTGATTTCTTTTTATGCGGAAACATCGGATCCAGATAAACAACATCGGTCTGATGATTCTGCAGATATTCATAACCGGAGCCAAAATACAGACGCATACGCTGCTGCATCCAGTCACCTATTTCCAGGTTTAGATAAGCTCTTTCCAAACCGTCTTCAAGCAGTGCGGCGGCCACGGGAGAGCGCTCTACCATAGTGACATCACAACCTAATGAGGCAAGTACAAACGCATCCCGTCCCAGCCCCGCGGTCGCATCGATCACTTCAACTTGGACACCGGATTTTAAACCTATCGCCTTGGCGATGGCCTGCCCTTTTCCTCCGCCAAATTTACGCCGATGGGCCGCTGCGCCGGAGACAAAATCAACATAAACTAAGCCCTGCTTAGGATCGTCTTTTTGCTCAAGCGCTAAATATTCGGGTAAAAGCTGCAACTGAAAGTTATCGCTCTGAGTAGTTGAAAAACCCCATTTTTCACGTAATTTTTTTGCTTTCAGACGCAAAGCGGAATCGTTACAAATTAAAGGAATATTCATTGTTATGTTTTCTCTTTTTACAATTCAGCAGTCTCGCGCTAAGCCTCGAGCTATGAAATTCCGTAAAGCCCGACACTCGTAACTCGACGCTCAAAACTCGTAGCGAATTACAGCTCAAAAAAAGCCAGTCAAGAGACTGGCTTTTTTTATAATAGGTTCAAAACCTATATTATAAAGGTGTCACGATATACAGCAGATCACCACTTGATACCTGCTGACCGTTAGCATTGATGATACGTTCAACACGGAATTTCGTGTTTGCATCGTATAACACCGCATCCTGACGGTTAAAGCTGGCTAATGTCACCGGAGAGAACATTTTCATCGCTTCCATTAAACCAAGGGTTTTATCAATAGTGACAATATCACCTTCTTTGACGAAATCAGGCTCTGCAGGTGAAGAGGCACGGTAAAAGATCCCCGCACTTTGTGCGATTACTTTTAATTCGTTGCTACCGTCAACCTGGATAGAAATATCTGAGCCACCCGCAGAGGCAGAAGCTTCCATTTCATCAATCATGACTTTTTGATCCAGCTTAGCCATGAATTTCGGCAAGTAAGTTGTATCGTAAACACCGCTTAAGAAGATTTCATCTTTTAAGATACGCTGTAATAAAGGAATATTGGTCGCAATACCGCGGATGACAACCTTATCCAGGAATTTAAGCAATTTCTGAACCGTGTCATTACGATCTTCACCGTGACAGATAAACTGTGCAACCAGGCTATCGTAGTAAGGTGATACCTCTTTACCTTCAGCAATCATCGACATCACTTCAACATCGTCCTGCTCAGGAACAAAGTATTCAACCACTTTACCCGGATAAGGCAGCAGCTGCATCACACCTTTATTATCCAGCGCCGCTTTCTCTGCAGTTACGCGCACTTCGATAGCGTAACCTTTCTTCTGAGGTTGCAGATCGGCAATGCTCTTACCTGAGGCAATATCATACTGTGCAGAAACGATATCAATGCATGACGTTGCTTCTGTTACCGGATGCTCTACCTGCAGACGAGTATTCATCTCCATAAAGTAGATTGCGTCCTGGTCAAGATCGTAAATAAACTCAACTGTACCCGCACCCATATAATCAACTGCATCTGCAAGCGCTGCAGTGTGTTTCAGTGCTTCAGCTTCCAGATGTGCCGGTAACATGGTCGATTCAGACTCTTCTACCACTTTTTGATTGTTACGTTGAACAGAACAATCACGAATACCCAGCACTTTAGTATTACAATGTTTATCACGTAATAACTGCACTTCGATATGACGTAATGAGGTGATGTATTTCTCAAGGTATAAATCGCCATTACCGAAAGCGCCGCGCGCTTCAGCTGAAACCTGGTTGAAACCTGCAAACATATCTTCGGCTTTTTCAATGACCAGAATACCTTTACCACCACCACCGTTTACTGCTTTCAGCAACACCGGGTAACCTATGGTATTGGCAATATCCAGCGCCTGCTCGGCACCAGTCAAAATACCATGACTGCCGGGTACAACAGGCACACCATTATCTTGTGCGGTTTTAATTGCGTTAGATTTGTTACCCATAGTCAGCATACTGTTCATGCTAGGGCCGATAAAGTTAATGCCATGGCTTACACATAAATCGGCAAAACGCGGGCTCTCAGATAGGAAACCGATACCCGGGTGCAACGCATCTACCTCTTCGTATTCCGCAACTTTTAATACTGAGCCGGCATTCAGGTAACTTTCATCTGAAGTATTACCGCCTAAACAGACCAGTTTATCGCCTTTACCGAGCATATCAGCAGGCACCGATGTCATATCCGGATCAGAAGCCACCAGGATTACGTTGATATCGTTTTTCTGGGCAATACGGATAAGTTTAACCGCCGTACAACCACGCGCATGGATCAGCACTTTCTTAACCGGCGTCATTAACTGACGAGGATCGGCCTGCGAGAAATCATCTTCATTGATATCACAAACCGGTACAAAACCTGTCAGAGCCCGCTGAATTGTCTTTTCGATAGTGTTTTCCGGAAGAGGCATATTCTCATCAATATCACGTAAATGAGCATCCAAATCCTCAGAGAACGGATTGATGACTAAACCGTCCATTGCGCCGGGAACACGTGATAAATAGTTAGATAAGGTTGACGTCGACGGCAGGTATGCAGGTACAACCATTTGTCCGGCAAAAGGCATATTAGTGCCGGACAGGTAATAAGTTTGTGCCAGAGGATGTGTTACAAAACTTGCCTGTGCGCCCCCCGTACAATCACCATAACCGAACATCACAACAGGTAAATCATTATCACGAATAAAACGTGTGATCCGGTCATTTACAACCGCCATTGAGAATAGTGCTGCTGCCCCCTCTTTAGTCTGCATACCGCCGGAGCTGATAAAGGCAACAACCGGAAAGTGGTGCTGAGCACATTCAACTAATAATGCACAGAATTTTTCTGCGCTGGCCATATCAAAAGCGCCTGCCTGAAACGCCAGATTTGAAACCGCAACACCGACTTTCTGGGTTGCACCGCCCTCTAATTTAAACTCGCCAATCCCGGTCACTAAACCACAAGGTTTAATGTTTTTATCCAGAGCATCTTCGATAGATAAGCGGAAACCAGGAAATTCCAGTAAGTTAGCGGTCATTAAATCATCTTTCAATTCTTTAAAATCTGTAAAGAATTTACTTAAAATAACTTCATGGGAATTATTCTTTTTGTTTTTCTCAGCGCGTAATACGCCTTGAATCAACAGATCCTGATAACCCATGGTTAAACGATTCCAGAAGTCTTTACGACGTCCTATACGCACCGGGTTAATCGCACCATTGTATTCAGAGGCATCTTCCCGGCTTTTGTAATACTCAGGCAGCAGTTTTTCGAATATATAAGTCAAAATAACGAATAAGCTGGAGTTCATATGCGGCGAACCAACACTCTTCCATTCTTCAACTTTGGTGAGAATTTCACCGCGATCACTTTGATCGGTAAAGTATTGCAACCAGGCATTAAAGGTCGACTCTAACTGATCGTAATCATCATCGCTTACTTTAGTCAGCGCCGTTTTTAATGAGCTGCGCACCAATGATGCAACCGAATCCCGGGATAATTCTTTGGTTGCCATCGCCTCTTTAGCAATGGAAGCAAGGTTACCCATGGTATTGTCATAAAGTGCGTTAAAGACCAGCATATGACGGCAGTGAACAATAAAACATTCGCGTGTTTCACTGTGTGCAACAACATCTATTGCAGTAAGGTCGTTGAGTTCCGGCCAGCTGTCAGTAACCGGCAGTTTAACTTCGTCTTCAAGGTACTCAATTAATGCACGGAAGTTATTTTCCGCACTGGTTTTCCAGCGATTATATAAAGACCAGGTTAATTTGATTAATAACGCGCTGCGCGCATTATCGTAGTTTTGCTGCGGCTCACCTAAAATAAATTTGGTGAACATATTACGCTCTACATTCATATCATCACGTTTGGCGATGAATTTTTTCCAGCTTTTATTGAGTGTATCGTCGTAAATTATTTTGTCCGGGTTTTCTAACCAGTTGATGAATACCTGTTTACGATCCGCATTGATACGCGCTTGTAAATCACCTTCCGGCGTAGTGAGTTTGGATAAACGCCCGTACTCTTTCATCTGCATTGAACTGATACGCGAACGCAGGGTCAGATAACGCATATAGCGGTAAGTGGTACCAAAGGCATTATTATGCACGGTTGGATTTTTAGCGATCAGTTGCGCATTTCCGGAAGCACTTTCAATGGCCGCTAATTTTTGTGACGGATCTAAATAACGCATCAAACTGCGATTATAGTGCTCTAATATATCCGGATACTTGCGCACGAAATCAACAGAGGTTGCTTCAATCGATAAAATACTGGAGATAACTGCTTTTTGCAGGTTGTGCTGACGTTCATCCTGATCGACCGGTGAGTAGTCAACAATACCATCAATGCAGCCCAGCTCGTATAACTCTTCAGGAGAAACACCCACAGATTGTGCACACTCCTGCCAGGACAGATTGTACTTGCGTGCAATGCTTTGCAGGCCTTTTGGCTGAATAGTATTGAAGATACCATCACGTACAGACAGCAAAATGTTAGCCGTCGCAAGCGGTATTGCCCCACCTGAATAACCAACCCCGACAACGATTCCAACAGTAGGGACATCAACGTTTGCACTTTCAGTGATCATTTGCGAAATACTGTGCGCCTGATTTTTACTGTTTGCCTCTTCACCGGCATCAGCCCCGGGGGTGTCAATTAAATACACAATAGGTAACGACAGGTCAGCAAACTTTCGGATCGCCTTGCTCGCAGCCAAATGGTGCTCCGGCATCCATGCACCATTATTAGAAGTACGCTCCTGCGCGATGATACCAATACGGCGAGTATAACCACCAAAGTCCAGTTCCATTTCTGCACTGTAAAAAGCGCCATTGGATTTCTCGGTTACAATTTTACCGTTAAAACCGGCGATAATTGTTTTAGCGCTGGGACGTTTATTATCTTCAGCCGGTTGCACTGTCCGTGCGATGTAGGCGTCAACATCAAGGTCTTTTATAATAGAAAGATTCGATTTAATTCGTTTACGATCGATCAGTCCTTCTAAACCTTCAGTATTTGAAGGAAGCGAGTTGTCTGGAAATAATGAAAAATCTTTCGCGATATGCTCAGCATGAAGAAACAATGGATCTGCAATATTGTTCACTTCAAAATGAGGAGAAGAAGGTTTCACTGGCATACGATACCCTTAAGATAGTGATAGAAAAAATAAATTGCCATAATTTACAACTTATTAACTAATGAATCCACTGTTGATTGTATTACACATGAAAACATAGGTTAATAAACAGTCATATGGGTGATAAAAACTCAAAAAATAGAGTACTAAACAGTAACAAAGTCTCTGCGAAATTTTTCGTTCTTTATGGAAAAGTTGATTCTTGCTCACGTTATTCATCTGACACAGCTTTTAACTGTGCAGGTTAACACTTTGTAACAAGTGAACGAATAAGAAGCCGTTGGGACAGGAAATCCATTATCCCGAAATAATAATTCAGTCCATTATGAAAGCACTTAGGAATAATAATCGTACCTATTTAGCTTAGCGCCCTATTAAAACCAATGCGTTATATACACAAATGAACGGTAAATGCTCAGCCAAACACGCAGGTATCAAACTAAGGTAAGATTTGCGCGGGATGCGTAATGGTTAACTGTAACTGGCCTGCAATCCATTTTAAGTTACCTGTTAGTAAAATACTATTATGCAGTTGAATTTTTGTGCCTGATGTTTCAAAAAAATTTACATTTTTTTTATCAAGCTTAACGGTCAAGTTGCCATCTAAAATAATTTCCAGGCTTTTCTTTGTTTCCTTAAGTTCACTAATTTCACCGACAATATATTGATAACCTTTATCTTTTTCAGATAACTCCCCTGCTTTTAACGGCCTGAAATTTGCCCAGATTCCTTTTTTAGCGGAACGCGCCTGCTGCTCTGCCGCCTGAAAACATAACCACAACAGATCGTTTTTCCCGATTACCCAATGCTGAGCAAAGCCTGACTTTAACTGTAATAAAGCCAAATTTTGCCCAGTTTGAGTAAACACATAGGCTAATAAGCGCCCATATTTGTCGCGCCGGGTATGATCGAAGATTAAACGTAACTTATCCCCTTTTTTAATCTGCCCGGCCAATGCCTCTTTTGCAGCTAATGCAAAAGGCTGCGATTTGCTGATGTTTATATGATCAATTTCAGGCGAATTAATACCGATAAAGCGAACTAACTCGCCGCTATCAAGTGTGACAGTATCACCATCATTAATCTTTTTTAAAGTAACAGTTTTATGCCATGCAAGGTCAGGGCAATCAGCCCACAAAAACGCCGGAAACAGCATCACGAGGAAAAAGATAAGTAGTCGCATTCTCAATCCTGACAACGGTTAATAAATTTTTAGCTTAGGTGAAATGATGAATAAAGCGAAAATGCTTTTTCCGGCACAACCCCGGCAATTATTGGAAAAACCGCGTTTCGCTTTGTCTGACTTGCAACAAAATCCCTCTTTTTTGTGCGCTTAAATCCTACCAACAAAACAGGAACCTACCACACAACAAAAACAACACCTTTAAATTCAATGGCTTATACAAAAACGTGATCTTGGTACAAGTACTGCATTTAGATAAGCGTAACACTAAATTATCTTTTTTTATCTACAACAGGAGTAAGTAATTATGGCTATTCGTCAATGTGCAATTTATGGTAAAGGTGGTATCGGTAAATCTACTACAACTCAAAACCTTGTAGCAGCTCTTGCTGAAGCAAAACAAAAAGTAATGATTATTGGTTGTGACCCTAAAGCCGATTCAACCCGCCTTATTTTACACACTAAAATGCAAAACACGATCATGGAAATGGCTGCTGAAGCCGGTACGGTAGAAGATATCGAACTAGAAGATGTACTACTAACAGGTTACGGCGACGTGAAATGTGTTGAATCAGGCGGTCCAGAGCCAGGTGTTGGCTGTGCGGGTCGTGGTGTAATCACGGCAATCAACTTCCTTGAAGAGGAAGGCGCATACGAAGAAGATCTTGACTTCGTATTCTATGACGTACTGGGTGACGTTGTATGTGGTGGTTTCGCTATGCCTATCCGTGAAAACAAAGCACAAGAGATCTACATCGTTTGTTCTGGTGAGATGATGGCGATGTACGCGGCGAACAACATCTCTAAAGGTATCTGTAAATATGCTAAATCAGGTAGTGTGCGTTTAGCCGGCCTTATCTGTAACTCCCGTAACACTGACCGCGAAGATGAGCTAATCATGGAATTAGCAAGCAAACTTGGCACTCAAATGATCCACTTTGTACCACGTGACAATATCGTACAACGCGCTGAAATCCGTCGTATGACAGTTATTGAGTACGATCCAACTTGTAAACAAGCTGATGAATATCGCGCACTTGCCAAGAAAATTATGGAAAACCAATTATTCGTTATACCAACACCAGTGACAATGGATGAGCTTGAAGATCTGTTGATGGAATTTGGTCTGATGGATGAAGAAGACGAAACAATTATTGGTAAAACAGCACAAGAGCTTGCTGATGAAGCTGCTGCATCTGCTGCATCTGCTGCATAATAAAAGGGGCCTTTTATGACTAACATTAAAGAGCAAAATGAAAAAATGATCGAGGAGGTACTTGAGGTTTATCCCGCTGCTGCCAAAGCAGATCGAGCTAAACATTTAGGTACTAGTGACAGTAGCTGTAGCAGCTGTATTACCTCTAACCGTAAATCTCAACCTGGCGTAATGACTGCACGTGGTTGTGCTTATGCCGGCTCTAAAGGGGTTGTTTTTGGTCCAATCAAAGACATGATCCATGTTAGCCACGGGCCGGTTGGCTGTGGTCAATATTCACGAGCAGGCCGACGCAACTATTACACTGGTATGACAGGTGTAAATACCTTCGGAACAATGAACTTTACCTCTGATTTCCAGGAAAAAGACATTGTTTTCGGCGGCGATAAGAAACTAGCCATCCTGATGGATGAGATAGAAATGCTCTTCCCGCTCAATAAAGGTGTTTCAATTCAGTCAGAATGTCCGGTTGGTTTGATTGGTGATGATATTGAAGCAGTCGCGAAAGAAGCGCAGGCGAAAACAGGTAAAGTTGTTGTACCGGTACGCTGTGAAGGTTTCCGCGGGGTTTCTCAATCACTCGGTCACCATATCGCCAACGATGCGGTACGTGACAAAATCATTGATAACCGTGGTGAAGATGACAGCTTCGAAGGCACGCCTTACGATGTTGCCTTAATCGGTGATTACAATATCGGTGGTGATGCCTGGTCAACGCGTTTACTTATTGAAGAGATTGGCCTGCGTGTTATTTCCCAGTGGTCTGGTGACGGTACATTATCTGAGATGGAGCTGAACTCAAAAGCGAAGCTTAACTTAGTACACTGTTACCGAAGCGTAAACTACATCGCACGTCATATGGAAGAGAAGTACAACATTCCATGGATGGAGTTTAACTTCTTCGGTCCAACTAAGATCGCTAAATCATTAACTGAAATTGCTTCAAAATTTGATCAGACGATTCAGGAAAAAGCGAAACAAGTGATTGCTAAATACGACGCACAATGGCAAGCCGTTGTTGCTAAGTACAAGCCACGTCTGGAAGGCAAGAAAGTCATGCTTTACGTAGGTGGTCTGCGTCCTCGCCATGTTATCGGTGCTTATGAAGATTTGGGTATGGAAGTCGTTGGTACAGGTTATGAATTTGGTCATAACGATGATTACGACCGTACTCAACCGGATGTGAAAGATGCAACACTGATTTATGACGATGTTACCGGTTATGAATTTGAAGAGTTTGTTAAGAAGATTCAGCCTGATCTGATTGGCTCTGGTGTAAAAGAGAAATACATATTCCAAAAAATGGGTATTCCTTTCCGCCAAATGCACAGCTGGGATTATTCAGGTCCTTATCACGGTTACGATGGCTTTGACATCTTTGCCCGCGATATGGATATGACTCTGAATAACCCTTGTTGGGGCAAACTTACTGCTCCTTGGCTTGTCGAGAAAGACGAGTTAAAGAAAAGTGCATAACCCAAGCAATCAGATGCGATAGCAGCATAAGTTGCTATCGCTCCCCATAAAGATCATACCTGTATGTTCCAAGAACGGATGCAGGAGGAGAATTAAATATGAGTCAGACAATAGATAAAATCAAACCTGGATATCCGTTATTTAAACAACCGGAATATCAAGATCTAATGGCCCGCAAACGTGCTTTATCTGAAGAAGCGCATAGCGATGAAAAAATTCAAGAAGTGTTTGAATGGACAACAACTGAAGAGTACAAAGAGTTAAACTTTGCGCGTACTGCGTTAACTGTTGACCCGGCCAAGGCCTGTCAACCTCTAGGCTCAGTGCTTTGTTCACTGGGTTTTGAGAATACTTTACCTTACGTACATGGTTCACAAGGTTGTGTGGCTTATTTCCGCAGCTACTTCAACCGCCACTTTAAAGAGCCGATTGCCTGTGTTTCTGATTCAATGACAGAAGATGCAGCGGTATTTGGTGGTAACAAAAACATGGATTCCGGTTTGGCCAACGCTTACGCCCTATACAAGCCTGAAATTGTTGCTGTTTCTACTACCTGTATGGCAGAAGTAATTGGTGATGACCTGAATGCCTTTATCGGTAACGCCAAAAAAGATGGTCATTTACCAGAAAGTGTACCAACACCGTTTGCCAACACGCCAAGTTTTGTGGGCAGCCATATCACAGGTTGGGATGCGATGTTTGAAGGTTTTTGTAATAACTTTACCAAAGATCAAATGGAAGACAAAGTTGTCGGCAGCAATAAAAAAATCAATTTAGTGACAGGTTTTGAAACCTACCTGGGTAACTACCGTGTTATGCATCGCATCATGCAGGAGATGGATATCCCTTACAGCCTGCTTTCAGATCCATCTGAAGTACTGGATACACCAGCAGACGGTCAATACCGTATGTATGCCGGCGGTACAACTGCCGAGCAAATGAAAGATGCGCCTAATGCAATTGATACGTTAATGCTGCAGCCTTGGAGCCTGGTAAAAACCAAAAAGATCGTTAAAGGTCTATGGAAACAACCAGCAAGCGTCATTAAAATCCCAATGGGCTTGGACGGAACGGATGAGTTCTTAATGAAGCTGAGCGAGCTAACTGGTAAAGCGATCCCAGACTCACTGACTAAAGAGCGCGGCCGCCTCGTTGATATGATGACCGACAGCCACACCTGGTTACACGGCAAAAAGTTCGGTATTTACGGCGACCCGGATTACCTGCTGGGTATGGTTAGCTTCCTGTTAGAGCTAGGTTGTGAACCGACAACTATCCTATGTCATAACGGCACTAAAAAATGGGCTAAAGCAATGCAGAAACTGCTTGATAGCAGTCCATACGGCAGTGACTGTGAAGTTTTTGTTGGTAAAGATCTATGGCATTTCCGTTCATTAATGTTCACTAACAAACCTGACTTTATGATTGGTAACTCCTACGGCAAATTTATCGAGCGCGATACCCTGGCCAAAGGTGAAGAGTTCGCAGTTCCTTTAATCCGCATCGGTTTCCCAATCTTTGACCGTCACCATTTACATCGTCAAACAACCTGGGGGTATGAAGGCGCAATGCAGATTCTGACAACGCTGGTCAATGAGGTGTTAGCTCAGTTAGATAAAGAGACCGGTACACTCGGCAAAACTGACTTCGCTTTTGATTTAGTCAGATAATAAAATCCAAGTTGCATAGATTTCCCCGCAACTTTCTAGCCAAACATCCTGCTCTGTACAGCCGGATGTTTGGCCATTTTTCTATTCAGTAAGGAGCAGTTATGCCTAATATCATGCTAAGAAAACAAGATGGCATCCTCACCGGCTATATTGCCAAAAAAGATCTGGAAGCAGAAGTCACCGAATTGGAGTTTGAACAGGAAAACCGCTGGGGCGGTAAGATAACCTTAAGCAACGGAGCCAGTTTTTACTTCGATCCTTTATCAGCACCTCCGACACTCCCTATCACCATTAGAATGCGCCGCGCTTAACCCTTCATTCATTCCAAGGAGAACGATATGACAACAGAGACACATCCACTACAAATAGCCTTTGCCTCAACCGACGGCATAACCGTTGACGGACATTTTGGATCCTGTGAGCAATTTTATATCTTTACCCTGGATGGAAATAAGCAGCAGAAAATTGATGTTCGTCAGGCCGAGTCCGGACGAGGGGTAGATAAAAATGCGCAGCGCGCCGATCTTATCAAAGACTGTCACCTGATGTTTTGCGCCTCGATTGGCGGCCCGGCAGCTGCACGGGTTATCCGCAGCGGTATTCATCCGATGAAATGCAAACCAGTCAATGATACCTTCCCCACTATCTCAGAACAACTCGACCAGCTGCAGCAGCGTATACAAAGCGCGGCTCTGCCACCCTGGCTTGCCAAACTGACCGGTCAGGCAGAACAACTCAGCGCACGCTTTGAAACGATGGAATAAAGGCAGCGGTCAGCTTTAAGCGATCGGCTGTCAGAGGAAGTACAACTGTCAGTATGATAAGTCCTATTTATTTCGTCATTCCCACAGGATTTTAACGGGAATTACAAAGTATAAAACTTCGGAATTCATGGTTTAAGGGCTTCGGGTGGCGGGCTACGGCGTTCGATACTCGAAACTCCCAGCCCCTATCAACAGCATAAACTCCGACTTAACTGAAGGCTGATCGCTGACGACTGACGGCCCCCCTTCGCGGCTCGGTACGCGTGGATCGAAGCACAGCTCGATTTATCTGAAAACGTACCGCTGAAGGCAGACAGCCAACTCGCCAATGTCGTGTTGCATCCCCCCCATTGTCACAAACACCACAGAAAACATTCTAGTAAAATCATTTAGTTACGATAGGCACAACTGTTGCAACAGTCACAATAGAGATGATGACTAATGGGAGTTTATATGCGTCAATCAGTAATAAATGAACTACAAAATGAACCCGCTTGTAGCCATAATAAAAAATCAAAATCAGGCTGCGCACCAGCTAAACCCGGTGCCACCGCAGGGGGTTGCTGTTTTGACGGGGCGCAGATAACCCTGCTGCCAATCACCGATGTCGCACATATCGTCCATGGTCCGGTAGGCTGTGCCGGCAGCTCATGGGATAAACGCGGCACACAAAGTTCAGGCCCGCAGCTATTTCGTTTAGGATTTACCACCGACCTCAATGAACAGGATGTGATTATGGGACGCGGTGATAAACGCCTTTACCACTCCATATTGCAGGCGGCCAAAAAACATAATCCTGCCGCCGTTTTTGTCTATAACACCTGCGTCCCGGCCATGGAGGGAGATGATATTGAAGCGGTGTGCAGAATGGCACAGGAAAAAGTAAATCTACCGGTTATCGCCATTGATGCCGCCGGTTTTTACGGTAATAAAAACCTCGGCAACCGCATCGCCGGAGAACTGATGGTGGATAAAGTAATAGGTTCAGCCCTGCCCGCACCGAAACCCGCTTTCAGCGCGGGTCGTGTGCATGATATTGCGCTGGTCGGTGAATACAATATTGCCGGAGAGTTATGGCATATTTTGCCTCTGCTGGACAAGTTGGGTCTGCGTGTGTTAGCCAATTTATCCGGCGACTGCCGCTTTAAGGAGCTGCAGACCATGCACCATGCCCAAGCGCTAATGCTGGTTTGCTCTCGGGCACAGATTAATGTGGCACGTAAACTTCAGGAAAAATATCAAATTCCCTGGTTTGAAGGCAGTTTCTACGGCATCCGCGACGTATGTGATGCCCTGCGCCAGTTTGCCACCCTGATTAAAGATCCGGATCTTAGCCAGCGTACTGAGCAATTAATAGACGATGAACTGCTCAAGCTCAATCAAGCGTTAACGCCCTACCGGGAAAAATTAAAAGGCAAAAAGGCGCTGTTATATACCGGCGGCGTTAAATCCTGGTCGATTGTTTCCGCGCTGCAGGATCTCGGTATGCAGGTTGTTGCCAGTGGTACACGTAAAAGTACCGAAGAGGATAAAGCAAGAATCCGTGAACTGATGGGCAATGACGCCATTTTACTTGATGAAACCAGCCCGCGAAATCTGCTCGATGTGGCTTATCAGTATAAAGCTGACGTGATGATCGCCGGTGGTCGGAATATGTATACCGCCTATAAAGCCAGAATGCCCTTTGTTGAGGTGAATCAGGAGCGCGAACATGCCTTCGCAGGCTTTCAGGGCATGATTACTCTCGCACAACAATTATGCTTAACCCTTGAGAGCCCGGTTTGGCAACAGGCGCGCAGCCCTGCCCCGTGGTTATAACAGGTTTAAAAATAACAAGCTTATGCAGATCAATCAGGTTAAGGGTAAATTTTTTTTGTAAATAACCAGAGCACCATATAGTTTAAAAAACGAACGCCAGAGCTGACTAAAAATCGCTCAGGCAAGGCGTGTTAGCGAAGGAGTAGAGATCTCTTTCGAGCTGACACAACGCAGAATGAGCGATTTTTAGGCGATTCCGAAGGGCGAGGCCCAAATGGTCGCATATTGCGTTAAATTTTATCGATTTAGGCCCACTATATCTTCAAAAATTTGCCTTACCTGCGACCATTTGGGCCCTCGCTGGTGCTGTTTTTTTAAACTATATGACGCTCTAGGGTCTGTTGATCTTTCGAGATTGTTTTTATAGGTGGACTGAAGTCCACGCCCCAAATCATAACGAGGAAAATGATATGGCACAGATAATCGCCAATAAAAAACCGCTGGCAGAGCAGCCCCTCAAAATTGGGCAACCCCTTGGTGCCGCCCTGGCTTTTTTAGGTACAGACAAAGCAATGCCGCTAATGCATGCCGCTCAAGGCTGCAGCGCCTTTGCCAAAGTATTTTTAATTCAACATTTCCATGAACCCATTCCCATGCAGTCAACAGCCATGGATCCGATTTCAACGGTGATGGGATCTGAAGATAACCTGTTTCAAGCCTTCACCAACCTGTGCCAGCAGCACCATCCGAAAGTGATTGGTCTGCTCACTTCCGGATTGACCGAAGCACAGGGTTCGGATATTAAAGCTGCGGTTAAACGGTTTCAGCAAGAGCAGCCTAAATATAAAAACACCGCCATTATTCCGGTCAATACACCTGATTTTTACGGCTCCCTGGAAAACGGCTATGCCGCTGCGGTCGAAGCTATGATAGAAAACCTGGTACCTGACAAAGCGCCAAGCAGCGTGCGCCGTAAACGCATCAATATTTTAGTCAGCCATATGCTCACGCCGGGAGATATTGAGCTGTTAAAAAGCTATGTGGAAGCCTTCGGGTTAACCCCGGTGGTGATTCCGGATCTCAGCCTGTCCCTTGACGGACATCTCACAGAGCAGGACTTTAACGCTTTATCCCAAGGCGGCACAACGGTTGAACAGATCAAAACTCTAGGTCAGGGCTTAGCAACAATCGTGGTGGGCCGCTCATTAGAGCGGGCCGCCGCTATGCTCGCACAACGCACACACATCCAGACCGAAACCTTTGCCCACCTGCACACGTTGGAGCAGACAGACCGTTTAATCAGCCTGTTGAGTGAGCTTAGCGGCCGCAAAGTGCCGGCTACGCTGGCGCGTTCACGTGGACAGCTTTGTGATGCGCTTATTGATACTCATCCGCAACTTGGCGGGAAAAAAGCGGCACTGGCAATGGAAGCCGACCATCTGACCGCATTCAGCGCCCTCTTTGAGACGGTTAATATAACCTCTTCGGTGATTATCGCTCCCTGCAATCAACCGCAACTGGTTTCACTGCCCGTTGCCCAGGTGCAGATTGGTGACCTGCAGGATCTTCAGGAACAAGCCGCACAGGAAAATGTTGACTTGCTGCTGTCTAACTCTCATGCCGGCGCTATAGCAAAAAAAATGGCTATTCCACTGCTGCGCATTGGGATTCCGGTGCACGATCAGTTCGGCTGCTTCGCGAAAAGTTATATCGGTTATGCGGGGATTCGCAACACCCTTTTTGAACTGGCAAATTTATTACGCCATGAAGTGCACAGCATCCCGGTCTACCACTCTCAGTTTAAACAAGACTTAGCGCAAATTAGCGTGATCGGGAGGTAACATGGACAGCGAAAATAATCTGCAGCTGCAGATTGCCTTTGCCACCAGCAGTCAGACGCATTTAGATCAGCACTTTGGCAGCTGCCAGTCATTGACTATTTACAGCATCACGCCGACCGGATGCAAACGGCTGAACAGCGTTGAATTTCCAGCATCGCAGGAGGGCCATAATCAGCAGAAAATAAAGGCTCGCCTGGATGCTCTGGCAGGCTGTTTTGCCGTGTATTGCCTGGCTTGCGGCAATCCGGTGCGGCAGCAGTTATTGGCCCAGGGAACGCGGGTGATTATTCAGCCCGCAGGCAATCTTATCAGCGAGCTGGTTGAACAGATCCAAAACAACTGGCCGGGGAAAGTAGCGCTGCGCCAGCAGCGGCAAAGCAACCGCAAACAAGACGTTGATTACTTTACCCAGCTGGCTGAAAGCGAATGGGAAGACAGTGAATGGAGTTAACAGGCTTTTTTTATAGGGTTTAAACTTTTTTAATCAAAATGGAGGTAAAAAAATGGCAATTGTAACAGGTACAACAAAATCCGGCGGCAGCTGGACACCTGAGTTTGTTGAGGAGTTAAATCAGGCAGAATGCATTGGTTGCGGACGTTGTTATAACGTCTGCACCAAAGGTGTGTTTGCTCCGGAAGAGATTGAAGTCGATGAAGACGATGACGATTACGATGATGATGTACGCATGGTGATGGGTATCGCGGACGCTGACAACTGCATTGGCTGCCTTGCCTGTGCGAAAGTCTGCTCTAAAAGCTGTTTCACACATGCGCCAATGGCGCTGTGAGTTTCATTAATCTGATGAATCTGTAAGATAGTTCATCCGGGCCTGAAGATGCAGTTGCAGCATCCTCAAGTCCGGATTTTTCAAAGAGAAGAAAGAAAAATAACAGGAATTTTATATCCGGCGCACATGAATATTCATGGTCTGAATGCGGTAAGCAATTTGTCTCGGGCTCATGCCCAGCAGGCGTGCAGCTTTAGCCTGAACCCAACCGGTTTGCTCCAATGCATTGATGACTCGCTGGCGCTCATCCAGATCCGCACTGTCATTACTTAACTGCGCGGTAGATTGACCTAATCCCTGACTGTTATCCTGATGTGTTGCAATGGATGGGTTGATGCGGCTTTGATTAATCATCACCACATCGCGATCAATTAAACCCGAATCACTCATAATAGCAGCCCTTTCCAGACAGTTTTCCAACTCACGAATATTACCCGGCCAGTTATGACTCATTAACAGTCGGATTGCGCCATCACTGATTTTTAAAGTACGACTCTGCTGCTTGGATAATTTATTAAGCAAAAAGCGGGATAACGCAGGTAAATCTTCCAATCGGTTACGTAGCGGCGGCAACTCAATGGGCATAACGTTTAAGCGGTAATACAAATCCTCGCGGAAGTTGCCATTTCTTACCTCCTCCTCGAGAGGGACATTGGTCGCCGCTATAATGCGTACATTCACCTTAATAGTTTCTTGTCCGCCAACCCGTTCGAACTCTCCTTCCTGTAAAATACGCAGTAGTTTAGCCTGGAAACTCGCGCTGATCTCACCAATTTCATCGAGAAATAGGGTACCACCATCAGCCAGTTCAAAACGTCCTTTACGCATTTTCACAGCGCCGGTAAAAGACCCTTTTTCATGGCCGAAGAGCTCACTTTCCAGCAGGTTATCGGGTAGTGCTGCACAGTTAAGTTTAATGTAAGGCAACTCAGAGCGGGGAGAGTTATAAGCAATCGCGCCGGCAATTAACTCTTTACCTGTACCGCTTTCACCACGGATCAATACTGTGGTGTCCCATTTTGCAACCTGACTGACGGTGGTGAATATGTCCCGCATGGCGGCTGTTTCTCCGACCATGGAAGGAAAACATTGCGGGTTTTTAACACTGCGCTGCAACAACTCATTGCGGTTTTGCAGCAACTGTTTTTCTTTTTGTACCGTATCCGATAAACGCAGGGTCTGCAGTATTAAGTTAGCGACCATCTCTAAAAAACGCGTTTTTGTCACTAATTCATTACTGTCTGACGTGATCGGCTGGGCGACTAATACCCCGGCACGGTTTTCACTGTTTCCTAACGGCACACAGATTAACGGCAGGTCATAATCGTATAAACTAAGACGGTCTAAAAAACGCGGATCTTGAGAAACCTTGAAAATGACCTGGGTTTCCCCCTTTGCCTGAACGGAGCCTAATATCCCCTCATTAATACGGTATTTGATTCTCGAAGCATCCCGGATAACTTCAGGATCCGCACCGTGTAATGCCTGTACCAGCAACCCCTGGCGATCTTCATTATATAAGGTCACCATACCGAACTGCATGCCTGCAAGTTCATGCAGGCAGGACAACAGCTGCTGTAATGTTTGCTCCATATTCAATGACAGGCTCAAAATAACACTGATTTTATGTAATGCCTTTAACTGTTGCTCAGGCCCGAAACTTGCTGCTGAGTCACCATGGATTAAACTGTTCATATACTCCCCCTTAGAGCCTTTGATAGGATAATTAAGCTGAAAAAAATCGTTGTATGGAGACTGAAATGCGACGTTCCCTGTCACAAAAGCAACAATTGTCTTAACTGCTGCATCAACACGCATTTTTCATTCTGCTACTGTAACTAAGGCAACAAATATACCAATAATGTGACATTTATCTCAAAAACATCGGAATTAAGTAAACAAATGATCTATGTCAAGTAACCATTTTTAAATAATGGATTTTTACCCTTTTAAGATTTCAGGTCATACCTCTCCCCCCTCCCCCCGGCCCCCTATCCGCCCTCTTTTAGGGCGTTTATCAGACAAAAAACCCATCTTGGTGCATCGGGTAAATAACACTTTGTTGGCACAAATATCGCATTAACACAGTTAAGCATGCACCACAAAATGCACATGGTTAATTTTATTATTCTTAATAGTTTCGCTGGTAAACAAGGAGAAATAGATGAGTGAATACCTGTTACTGCTACTTACCACCAGCCTGGTGAATAACGTAGTACTGGCACAATTTTTAGGGCTGTGCCCATTTATGGGGGTGTCAAATAAAGTTGGCTCCGCATTGGGCATGGGGATCGCCACAACCTTTGTACTGACCTTAGCCTGCTCGGCCGGCTGGGTACTGGATCACTATTTACTCATTCCACTGGGGCTGGATTTTCTGCGCCTGCTTAGCTTCATTCTGGTAATAGCAGTGCTGGTACAGTTAACGGAAATGATGGTCGCTTATCAAAGCCCTGAGCTACACAAAATATTAGGCATTTTCTTACCGTTGATCACCACCAACTGCGCGATCCTCGGAGTAGCTTTATTAACTATCCGAGAGGAGTTGGGCTTTGTCGAGGCGATGCTTTACGGTTTTGGCTCTGCTGCCGGTTTTACCCTGGTGATTGTCATTTTTGCCGGATTAAGAGAACGCATGACCTTGTGTCGTATTCCACCCGCCATGGAAGGTGCACCAATCGGTTTTATTACCGCAGGCATATTAGCTATGGCTTTTTCAGGCTTTGCCGGTCTTGCCTAAAAGGAGTAAACAATGGAAATTTTAAGTTTGTTAAGTATTCCGCTGTTAGCGGTGGTAATGGGGTTTGCACTGAGTTTAGCCAGTAAATTTTTTGCTAAAGAAGAGGATCCGCTGGTTAACTCGATCAGTGAACTCCTGCCCAACGGGCAATGCGGCCAGTGTGGTTATCCGGGCTGCGCGCAGGCGGCCATCGCCATGAGTGAAGGATCATTAGGTCCTGACTGCTGCCCACCCGGCGGACAGGCACTGGCACAGAAGTTATCTAAATTACTTGGCGTTCCGCTGCAAAGCAGTTCGGAAACAAAAAGTTATCCGAAAGTGGTGGAGATCAACGCGGAGCTATGCGATGGCTGTACCCGCTGTTTTAAAAAATGCCCCTTTGATGCGATTGTCGGCGCCAACAAACAGCTGCACGGCGTGTTAAGTGATATTTGTACCGGTTGCGGCATGTGCGTTTCCGTCTGCCCACAGGACGCTTTTATTTATAAAACAGATCCTATTTTTAACGATGGTTGGGCCTGGCCTAAACCAGCATTAAGCTGAGAAGAGGTAACCCGATGCTTTTTTCCAAAAAATTGATTAAGGGTGGTGTCCACCCCGTTGGCCAAAAACAGTTAAGCAATAACAGCGATATTTTACGCTTAGAGGATCCTAAACGATTATTTATTGCGCTTAAACAGCATTCAGGCGCGCCCGCTAAACCGATAGTAAAAGCCGGAGATAAAGTGGTCGCCGGACAGTTGATCGCCAGCGGTCAGGGTGGCAGTGCCAATATCCATGCCCCGCTATCGGGGACAGTGGAAAAAATTGCCGAGCATAGTGCAGCCATCCCGGGCGGCGGCAAACAGCAAATGGTACACCTCGTTTGTGATACAGAGCCGGAATCAGATTACATGCTGCCGACTAACTTTATTAAGCTTAATACTGACTACCAAACGCGTGAGCAGCTCATTGATATTATTGCCGCTGCCGGCATTGTCGGCATGGGCGGCGCGGTATTTCCCGCTGCCACCAAATTACGATCAACATTGAAAAAAGATGTCGAAACCCTGCTGATCAACGGCTGTGAGTGTGAACCTTATCTAACCTGCGATGATCTGGTAATGCAGGAGCAGTGCGTACAAGTGGTTGGCGGAATCCGCTACCTGCTGGAAGCCTGTGGTGCCAAAAAAGCCATTATCGGAGTGGAAAATAATAAGCCGGAGGCGATGCAGAGCTTAATTGACGCCAGCAGTGAAGACGACAATATTGAAGTGCGCGCACTGCCTACTCATTATCCTATGGGCTCCGCGAAACAGTTTATTCAAGCTTTGTGTAAAGTTGAGGTACCAAAAGGCAAACGTTCCACCGATGTCGGCGTGTTTGTGCAGAATGTCGCAACCTGTGCGGCGATCTATTCCGCGGTGCGCTTTGGCCGCCCGATGACCCACCGCGTGGTGACCTTAAGTGGCGGCGCGCTGGAAAAACCGATGAATATTGAAGCGCCAATCGGCACGCTGATATCCGAACTGGTGGCCAGCTGCGGCGGTCTGAAAAGCTCGGCTGAGCGGATAGTGGTAGGCGGGCCGATGATGGGCCACACCATCACCAATATGCACAGCCCGATCATGAAGGGCACCAGCGGTATATTATTTCTCCAAGAAGAAGAACTGCCGAAAAAAAGCAGCAGCCCCTGCGTCAGTTGCGGACGCTGTGTTGCCGCCTGTCCAATGGGGCTGTTACCCAATGCGATGGCTGAATTGATAGCCAATGACGATCTCGAAGCAGCCGGCAAGCAGGGATTAAACAGCTGTTTACTGTGTGGCTCCTGTGCTTTTATCTGCCCGGCATCATTACCTCTGACTCAATATTTTGCCTATGCCAACGGTGAAATAAGCCGCCAGAAAAAAATGGAACATAAAGCCCAACTGGCGCGCCGCTTAAATCAGCAGCGCAGCGAGCGACTGGAAAAAGAAGCCGTTAAAAAAGCGGCTGAAAAAGCAGCGAAGAAGGCGGCAAGAGCCGCAGGGAAACGCACTCAACGAATTAAGCAGGAGTCCTAGTTATGTCGACATTATTATTAAGTGCCCCCCATATCCATTCCGGCATGACGGTCAGTCGCCTGATGCGACAGGTTATTCTGGGACTGCTTCCCGCTCTGCTGATGGGCTTGTATCTGTTTGGAGAACAAGCCTTAATCCTGGTAACAGCCTCACTGGTCGCGGGCTTGCTGACCGAGTGGCTTTGTCAGAAATGCCAGCAGAAACCGATTGGCAGTTTAGCCGACGGTAGCACCATAGTAACAGTACTGCTGCTGGTGATGAGCCTGCCGCCGCATCTGCCATGGCATCTTGGTGCACTGGGCGCAGCAATAGCCGTTATTCTGGGTAAACAGGTTTATGGCGGACTGGGACAGAATCTGTTTAATCCGGCCATGCTGGCACGTGTGGTACTGCTGATCTCTTTTCCGGTTGAAATGACCAACTGGCCTTCACCTGTACCGGTACTGCCCGCCCTGCCGATGCTTAGCGAGCTTGCCGATGCTTTTACCGGCGCCACCACTCTGGGCAGTGTAATGGAAACCGGCAGCAGCCAGATTAGTCTTGACATGTTACCGATGTTATTAGGGATCAGCCCGGGTAGTTTAGGTGAATCAGCAATCTTACTGCTGCTCGGCGGGATCTGGATGAGCTGGAAAAACGTCATCGACTGGCGCATCTCGGTGAGCTTAATTATCGGCTGTCTGGTGCCGGCGCTGATCGCCTGGTGGGTAACACCTGAAGCAATATTAAACCCGGTCGCACAATTAGCCAGCGGCGGATTAATGCTGGCAGCCTTTTTTATTGCAACCGATCCGGTCACCAGCCCGACTACGCCGAAGGGACGTATCAGCTACGGCTTAGGTTGTGGCCTGTTAATCTTTGTTATTCGTGTTTTTGGCGCTTTTCCAGAAGGCGTGGCCTTTGCCATCTTATTAATGAATGCGCTCAGTCCGTTAATTGAAAGCATGACTAAGCACAGAGCCTATGGAGAAAGCAAATGAATTTAATTTCAGAAAAAATAAAACAAACAGCTGCTTACCCGGCACTGCTGATGGGCGCAGTCGCCTTGCTGGTCTGCAGCCTGCTGATGGTGACCAATAACCTCACTGCGCAACCGATCGCAGACCGGCTGCGTGAAGATCTCACTAAGCAGTTAGATCAGGTGCTGCCCGCCAGCAGTTATGATAATCAGCCGTTGGATCAAAAGTACCAGGAAGTCATAGATGGTCAGAAGTACACCTTTTACCGCGCGCGTCTGCAGGATAAAGTCAGCGCCATTATCCTGTTTACCGCATCCGCAGGTTATTCCGGGGATATAACGATGCTGGTGGCGATTAAAGCTGATGGACAACTCAGTGGCGTGCGGGTGCTCAGTCATACGGAAACTCCGGGACTGGGTGATAAAATTGAGCTGGCTAAATCCAACTGGATCTTAGATTTCAGCGGTCTTTCCCTGTCAAAGCCGGACACAACCGGTTGGGCTGTTAAAAAAGATGGCGGGCAGTTTGATGCATTCACCGGCGCAACGATCACACCGAGAGCCGTGGTAAAGGGTGTTTTTGAAGCGCTGCAGCTGTTTAAAGCAAAGCAAAATTATTTTCTCGAGTTAACGGACTCAGAATAGATGTCACGCAAGAGCAATATGGAAAGCGGGAGTTAATATGCAAAAATATAATTATAAAGAGATGATTAAAGACAACCTGTGGGGAAACAATGTCGTTTTTGCGCAGATGCTGGCACTCTGCCCTCTGTTGGCTGTCACCAGTGGCGCAACCAACGGTTTGGGTTTAGGTTTAATTACCACTGCGGTGATGTTTTTTTCCAGTTTACTGATCTCACTGTTCCGGCCTTTATTAACACCGCAGGTGCGTATTCCGGTGTTTATTTTATTAATTGCCACTCTGGTAACCATCGCCGATCTGGCCATGAATGCCTGGTTACATGAATTACATAAAGTACTCGGCTTATTTATTCCGTTGATTGTTACCAACTGTGCCATTTTAGGGCGTGCCGAGTCTTTTGCTTCGAAAAATCCCTGCCTTCCCGCCGTGGTTGACGGTGTGATGACGGGTGCCGGATTCACCCTGGCACTGGTATTACTCGGAGGCGTACGGGAAATAGTAGGTAGCGGTACCCTTTTCGCCAATGCCAGCCTGTTGCTTGGTGACGCTTTTTCCATCATAGAGCTTACTCCGCTGCCTGAATATCGCGGCATGCTATTGGTTATTCTGCCGTCGGGCGGATTTATTATGCTGGGTTTATTGCTGTCAGGAAAACGTCTGCTCGACGCATACACCAGCGGCAGGAAAGTGCAGCCTAAAGATGGCAACGAATTTTCATGCAATGTCGACTAACCCCTTCAGCCGGTGATGAAAAGAAATATCAGGGTATTACGAAATTGCAACAAGTTAAGGAGAGAAAATTATGAAATTTAGTGTTGCCTACGCTGCGGGCAGTGCCAGTTTTTGGCAGGAGCTGGAATCACCTGAGCCAATTACGGCAGAACAAGCTATTCAGCTATCAAGACTGTTAACTGAGTTTACGGCTCTGGATCTGAAAAAGTTAAAAATAGGTATTTTCGGTAAAGTGTGCAAAAAAAATCAGGAGATTGAAGAAGGTGATCGTGTTGAACTTTACCTTCCGGTGATGGCAATAGATCCTGATGAAGACGATGATGATGATGAGGACTTTTAAATGTTGCGCGATATAATCGAGATTGATGAAGCTTTATGTAATGGCTGCGGTGATTGTGTTCCCGCCTGCCATGAGGGTGCCTTGCAGATTATTGATAATAAAGCCCGCCTGATCAGCGATCTGATGTGTGACGGTTTAGGCGCCTGTTTGGGGCAGTGTCCAACGGGGGCAATGCAAGTCATACAGCGGGAAGCTATACCCTATGACGAGCGTCAGGTGATGGTCAATATCATCAAAGGCGGCAACAAGGTGATTAAAGCCCACCTGCAGCATATGCTGGACCATAATGAGCTGGAATATTACGCCACTGCCGTAGAGGTATTAAAAGAGCAGAATATTACCGTTCCTGAGTGCAGCGCAAGTAACAAGCCGCAGACGGGCGCGAGCTGTCCAAGCGCTCAAAGCATTAACTTAAAAATTAGCAAAATATCAAACCCTGAGCCGGAGAAAATCAGCAGTCAACTCAGTCACTGGCCAATCCAGTTACATTTACTTAACCCGACCAGTCCGCACTTTGCCGATGCAGATCTGCTATTGGCCGCAGACTGCAGTGCTTTTGCCGCAGGGGATTTTCATCAGCGTTATCTGGCAGGGAAAAAACTGGCCATTGCCTGCCCGAAACTCGACAGCAGTCAGGAAAGCTATATTGAAAAGCTGAGTATGATGATCCGTTACGCAAAACTGAAAAGCATCAGCGTACTGCGCATGGATGTCCCCTGCTGCGGCGGACTCACTAAGCTGGCGCAAACTGCCATGCAGCAAGCCCGACGCAATATTCCGCTAGAGATTATCACCATAGATAAAAACGGTCGTAGCATTTCGCTTAATTAAATGAACAAAAATTGCGTAGGAAAAATTAATGAGAGCAGGCCGTTTGATTGAGCAATAGCCAGGCTATTAAGATTGAAAACAACGCAGTTATCATTGATTTTAGCAAGCAAGAGTGACCAGATAATTATGCGCAATGGTATTAACCCAAACCACTGCGGGATGATAAGAATTAAAGGCAAGTTGTATTAAAGTCGCATACGTGAGTATGCGGTTTTCCGCGTAACGGCAACTTTTCCGACAAAGCGGAATTAACTCAACTGATAATTTTTTGCCAGTTGAGTGAAGTGACCAAGTATATTTGATTAAAAATATGTAGGTTTATGAGTCGTATTGGGAAAGAAAGCTCCTTAGCTTTCCAGCCCACTAACGGGGTTCGAACCGACTTGGAACTTATCTGTGGAAACTACCACATTTCAACTTTTAAAAGGCAAAAAGCACGACATTAAATGCACAGTTATCCTCTGCAATTAAGCACGTCATCAAGCAGTTTTAAATAATATTTTCCATTGCGTATTGATAACCATTATCGTTTGATTTAAAATTTAATCAACATTCAACCTTTGGAGTTAGCTGATGTATATTTGTATCTGTTATGGTGTGACTGACACTAAAATTAAACAGTCTATTGATGATGGCGCGCAGACGATGAAATCACTCACCAAAGAGTTAAAAGTAGGCTCGCAATGTGGATTGTGCCGTTGTTCTGTAAAAAAAACACTCAGTAACCACCTGATACAAATAGCAGAAGCAGAGGATGCGGTTGCATAACTCTTTTCATTTTTAGCCATTTTTTGCTGAGGTTAGTATCTCTTTTTAAATGGCAGCCCATCATTATCTTTCAATAAAATTACTTTACTGCTTGATCTTTTTTGTTATCGCTGTATTTTTAATCTATGCTTAATTGTTACATAGATGTAAACACGAGGTTGCATATGAAAGGTAAAGCGTCAGTATTAGCCTGTTTAAATCAAATCTTAACAATAGAACTCACTTCAATTAATCAATTCTTTTTACATGCTCGAATGTTTAAAAACTGGGGATTAGAAGCCCTGGATAAAAAGTCCTATAAAAAATCTATTCTTGATATGAAACAAGCCGATGCACTCATTGAGCGGATCCTCTTTTTGGAAGGATTACCTAATTTGCAACAGCTAGGTAAATTGCAGATTGGTGAACATACCCCTGAAATGCTGCAATGCGATCTGAATATCATCACCGAGCAAACCACTTCTCTGCGTAAAGCCATCACACTCTGTGAAGAACAGGCTGATTATGTAAGCAGAGAAATTTTAGAAGATATTCTTGAAGCTGAAGAAGAGTATATTGATTGGATCGAAGCGCAACAGTGTTTAATTAGCAATGTGGGCATTGAAAATTATTTACAATCCATGATGGAGGAAGGTTAATATGAAAGGTAATGTAACTATTATAGATTTATTAAATAAGCAACTCACCTTAGAATTAACCTCTATGGATCAGTATTTAGCACATGCCAAAATGTATGATGATTGGGGAATCAGTAAATTACATGAAAAGCTCACTCATGAGCATGGAGAAGAGCTGGATCATGCGCAACGTTTAATCGAGCGTATTTTATTTTTAGAAGGTCAGCCTGATACTGCATCTCGAGAGGCAATTCATATCGGCAGCGACGTTAAAGAGATGCTCGAAAATGATTTAAAAGCGGAATACACGGTTGCTGAAAGCTTACGCCACATCATGGGGGTATGTGAAATCGAGAAAGATTACGTTACTCGCGACATATTAATTGAATTACTTAATGATACAGAGACTGATCATATCAATTGGTTAGAGCAACATCTGGGTTTAATAGAGAAAATCGGTTTACCTAATTACATACAAGCTCACATGTAGGTACTTACGAAAACCAGTTGACTTAAGCTGCTTTATTTGCAGGTCAATTTCGGGTTTAGGAAGAAGAAAAGCCCTTCAGCAAAAAAAAATGTTGGTTTGCATCAAGGTATTCTCACTTATTTATGGCAACTTAAAAATCAATGTTCGACTCGGCATTGACCCTTGCATATTGCTGGGTAATGGTATCTTGTAAATGCTCTTACCCGTCGTTTTAATGGGTTTATCAACGCCTGTTGCTACCCATCCACATCAAAAGTTTCTTTAATATACTCACTGATTTCGTGCATATGAAAGTAAGTTATTTCCCTCAAGCGCTTAATGGCTAGTCCGGTTTGATCAGTATCCAATTATACCAATTCCGTTAATTATCTATTCATTTATGCTTGTTAAAATGAATAGATAATTATCGGATTTGGTATTAGCTTTTCTTGGCCGGTCAATGATATCTGCATTTCCTTAGTGTGAGCTTTTAACATTACATTTCAAATGTTTTTTACAAATGAAAAGCATTATCAAAGACCACGGGTATATCTCAATGGGCGCTCAGTGAGGTTTGATATGCTCACCAAAAAGGTTTGGCTGTCCCACTATTCTGATTTTCATCAGCATCAGGGGATAGCAGTTCAAGTTCCTCGGTGATCATGCCTGTCGTGGTGGTTGCCTCTACACGGACTGACTTGGTAGCGATCTCTTTAGAGGCCACTTTGGCCGGAAGCCTGAAATTAATACCAATTCCGATAATTAGATGATCTATTTAGGCGTAGAAAAAACGGATGAAAGCAAGGCATTGATTGCAGTAACTAGTTGTTCTAATTACACAAAATCGTATGGAACGATTTTGAACAGCTTTAGCTGGCCACAAGGTGGTGAAGAACAGGACGTTCTGAATCAAATCAATAACAAAGACTAAAACG
>NZ_JBFGZY010000019.1:0-36215 GCF_041586535.1 Psychromonas sp.
AACGCTTTTAGCCGAACCCTTCGGGCAGCGCTTGTTGGCTCTTTCTACTGCGTTATCGCCTGTTTATGTAGAATAACTACACTACGCAGGCTCTGCCTTGTATAAAGAACCAACAAACTGCTGCAAAAACAATCTCGAAAGTTCAACAGACCCTAGGGGCTCTAATAACAAAGAGCCTGTTAAAGGCTCTTAATTATGAGAGCGTATAAATCAATAACGCTCAAACAGCTTTAATAACGCGTCACTGCTGTCAGGGGCAAATTTCTCCTCCTGCTCTTTACCATAAACGCTGTCGGCTAACTGCTGCTTATGGGTTTGCAGAGCAAGCACCCGCTCCTCAACCGTCTGTTCACAAATTAATTTATACACAAATACCGGCTTGTCCTGACCGATACGATAAGCCCGGTCTGTTGCCTGGTTTTCTACGGCCGGATTCCACCACGGATCATAATGAATAACCGTATCCGCTGCAGTGAGGTTGAGCCCGACACCACCGGCTTTTAAAGAGATAAGGAAAACCGGTACCTCACCATTTTGAAACTGATCAATCACTTCGCCGCGATTACGTGTTTGGCCGGTTAACTTGACAAAGTCTATGCCTTTCGCCTGCAGTGATTCTCCGATCAAACCAAGCATTTGTGCAAACTGGGAGAAGATCAGAATGCGTCTTCCCTCTTCAATCATTTCCGGTAAAACTTCCATTAAAAAGTCCAATTTTGCCGAACTTTTAATATTTTGAGCATGCTCAAGTTTGACTAAACGGGGATCACAACAGGCCTGACGCAGTTTAAGAAGCGCATCTAAAAACTCGATACGGCTTCTTGCCAGCCCTTTTTCCCTGAGTAAATCACGTACCTTGGCTTCCATGGTAACGCGAATGCTTTCATATAATGTTCGCTGGTCATTGGATAAAATAACATTCTGTATAATTTCAGTTTTAGCCGGCAGCTCTTTGGCTACATCGTCTTTAGTACGGCGCAATAAAAAAGGCTGAATTTTTTGCAGCAACCAGGCTTGTACCTGTTCATTGCCCTCCCCTTCAATACCTTTACGATAAAAGCGGTTAAATGTCGTGTAACTACCTAAAAAACCCGGCATTAAGAAGTCAAACAAAGACCATAATTCACCCAAATGATTTTCCATCGGCGTACCGGTTAAGCATAACCGCTGTTTTGCATTTAACCGCTTGATGCTTTTTGTCATTTTAGCCAGAGGATTTTTAATCGTTTGCGCTTCATCGAGAATTAAATCTGAGAATGGCTGTAGTTCAAGCTGTTCAAAGTCCCGTCCGACTAACGGATAGGTGGTGATCACTAAATCATAATCAGCAAGGCTGGCAAAATGCTGATGGCGATCCGTACCGTGCAATACCAGCACTTTTAAATCAGGGGTAAATTTAAGCGTTTCATTTAACCAGTTGCCTACCAAAGAGGTCGGGCAGATCACCAGAGCTGGATCAACTAATTGCTGACGCTCTTTTTTATACAGTAAATAGGCCAAAGTCTGAATGGTTTTACCCAAGCCCATATCATCGGCCAACACGCCCGAAAAACCATATTCATTTAAAAAAACCAGCCAGTTTAAACCGGCCTGCTGGTAATCCCGCAGCGTGGCATCAAGCCCCTGAGGTAATTGTACTTGTTGGATTCCGGTGAAATTAGTTAATTTTTCAGCTAACGCTTTAACATGAGTTCCGCCAACCCAGCGGTTTATCTCCGGCAGCTGGGCCAGCAATGCAGCCTGACTCTGCGGCAGATGAATACTGTCATTATTAACTTCACCCAGCTCCTGCAATATAGACAAAATGGGTTGAATGGATTCACGCTTAATACGTAAAGGACGGCCGTTGGATTGCGCTAATAAAATGTCAAACTGATGTTCCTGCCAGTCTTCATTACTGCGCAACCATTCCAGCAATAACGGCAGCAGCTCAATACGCCTGCCTTCAATCTCAATGGAAACACCGAGATCAAACCAGTGCCCCTGCTCCTCCACCTCAATATCAATACTGTCTACCTGCTCACTATGTAATGCCAGATTGGGGTTTATTTCAAATACCCACCCCATTACTTCCAGGCGTGCTTTATGAGCGGTTAAAAATGATAACCACTGAAACTCCTGAGAGCCACCCAGTTCCGGCGGAAGAATACCCAATAGCTGCCCAGTTTTCGGCTGTTTAGCATCATACATAAATAGATCTAACAAACACAATTGTTCAAAGTTTTTTAACGCTAAACTTTCCTGTTCATAATCCCGGTGAACTGTAACCACCTCATTATTCAACATAAATTGTGAACGTTCCGGCTGTTCGACTATGCCTGGATTTAATTCACATTCCCCATAACGAAAATATAATCGTCCGACAAAGAGGTTCTGTCCTTTGATAGTGTTTTCATTAAGGCTGAATACAACTTGTAAATTATCGATAATTTCTCGAGTAGGATAAACCGCCGGACTGGGTAAAACAGCCTGAGGAAAACGCAATGCAACCTGCTCGGTAAAATGCGCACATTGCTGCTCAGCCAAAGGTGGCGTTTTTAACAAAGATAAAATCCAGACACTGTCAAAACTAGTTGCAATTTCACCGACCAAACCACGATCAGTATCCAGATAAAAAGGTCTTGGCGTAGGAATAAGCAACCAGTTATCGCAATCTTCAAGGCCCACCTGCAGACGTTTCAAATTATCTTCTTCAATCCACTGCAGTTGCAGTGATTTCTTTTCACCGGCTTGTAAAGGTAAACCCACCTCCTGCCAGAAACAGCGCCCTGTTGCTAATATTTTATGTAATGCAAGCAGATCATTTTCAGTATGTAGCGAGGTTTTTTCAAGCTTAGGCACACGCCCTTCCTTTGCCAGAAGAAGCTGTAAAATACTCACATCTTCTTTTTTTACCCACTTATAACTTTCCATCCAGGATTCATTTTCGACAACAGAGATAAGATTTTTTTCCGCAAAAACATTAACGTTTTCACTTTTTAATAAGCGTAGCGAACCATACTCCACCTGCACATACTGCATGGCATGATTATATGCTTTTTTATCAAAGGAGAGACGGAAGTATCCCTGGTAGGCACTTGGAGCCGGTACAGATTGCTTTTTAACTAGTTGATTTTGCAGTAAATCAAACCAGGCCTGATAACTATTTTCAATATTGTAATTTGGCGTATCCGCCTGATAAGCAAGTAACAAAGCAACGGCATGTTTACAGTTCCAACCAACAGGACAAGTGCAGGTGCTTTGAATAATAAAGCCGCCTTTATTGGACTTTTTAATTGAAGCCTTAGTTTGATAAGGTGTGTCTGAGGAGCCTTTAATAGTGCCGCTAAGCAGACTGTTATCATCATCATATTCACAAGACAGGACCCGGCTTTCTTTAAAATAGCGCGTTCCACGATCAATAATATTACGGCCGAAACTAGTAGAAATATCTTGCGGAGTGATTTTAGGCATCTGTATAACCAACTTAAAAATGGATCGTTAATGATAAAGATCAGGGAGGCATAAATAAAGCGTTATTACGGTTAGAGAGAAAAAATAGAACGGATAATTTAAGCGGTGCAGATAAAAAGAGTGCAATAGATGCACTCTTTTAATTTCTGCAACCGGGATAAGCTGTTACAAATTAGGCCCTAACCATCGTTCAGCAGTTAATAAGTTCCAGCCTTTGCGCCGAGCGTAATCTTCTAATTGATCCTGCTGAATTTTGGCCACGGCAAAATAACGGCTCTCGGGATGGGAAAATATCCAACCGGAAACTGCCGCACCGGGATACATTGCATAACTCGAGGTCAGCTGCATCCCAATCTCCTGCTCAACATTCATCAGATCCCAGATGATACCTTTCTCACTGTGCTCCGGGCAAGCCGGGTAACCCGGTGCAGGACGAATACCCTGATATTTCTCACGGATCAGATCATCATTTTCCAAGGTCTCATCAGGAGCAAATCCCCAATATTCTTTACGTGTCTTCTGGTGCAGGTACTCGGCAAAAGCTTCCGCCAGGCGATCACAAACAGCCTGCACCAAAATCGCATTGTAGTCATCGTGAGCCGCTTTATAACGATCTGCGACTTCTTTTTCACCAATCCCGCCGGTTACTGCAAAGGCGGCAATATAATCAGCGACACCGGATGCTTTAGGCGCAATATAATCAGATAAACAATGGTTCACAAAGGGAGGTTTTTTCTCCGTTTGCTGGCGCAGATTTTCACTTACCTGTAAAACTGTGGTACGTGTTTCATCGCTATAAATTTCAATACTGTCTTCAACGCTGTTCGCCGGAAAAATACCGACTATTCCATTTGCCGAAATTTCACCTTCAGCTTCAACTTTATCCAGCATGTTCAAAGCGTCAGAAAATAAACGCGTAGCCTCTTCTCCAACTACGTCATCTTCTAATATGCGCGGGTATTTTCCTGCTAATCCCCAGGTCATAAAGAACGGAGTCCAGTCAATATATTTACGTAATTCACCGATCGGCATTTTTTTAATGACCTGCACGCCTAACTGCTTAGGGACAGGGGGCTGGTAGTTCGCCCAGTCTATTTTGGCTTTGTTAGCACGTGCTCGGGCTAATGAAACCGGCGCACTGCGTGGTTTTTTATTAGCATGCTGCTCACGCACCCGCTGATAATCCAGATCAAGTTTTTTGACAAACTCCGGTTTATGCTTTTCGCTTAATAATTTCTGACAAACACCTACGGCCCGTGATGCATTAGAAACATAAACCACCGGCTGATCATAGTTCTGCTCAATTTTAACCGCGGTATGGGCTTTCGATGTGGTTGCCCCACCGATTAATAATGGTAGCTGCAGTCCCTGGCGCTGCATCTCTTTGGCGACATAAACCATCTCATCCAGAGACGGCGTTATCAGTCCGGATAGGCCAATCATATCGGCCTTTTCAGCAATCGCGGTCTGAATGATTTTTTCTGTTGGTACCATCACGCCTAAATCGATAATTTCGTAATTATTACACTGCAAAATAACTCCGACGATATTTTTACCGATATCGTGAACATCGCCCTTCACCGTGGCCATCACAATTTTGCCGTTTGTTTCACCGACCTGTTTAGTTGCCTCAATAAACGGATTTAAATATGCAACCGCCTGTTTCATTACCCGGGCAGATTTCACCACCTGCGGCAAAAACATTTTTCCTGCACCAAACAGATCGCCGACAATATTCATACCATCCATCAATGGCCCTTCAATCACTTCGATCGGCATACCCGCGGCTAAACGCGCCTGCTCGGTATCCTCTTCGATAAACTCAGTGATCCCTTTGACCAGCGCATGGGCGATACGCTCATTCACAGGTAAACCGCGCCACTCCAAGGCCTTTCCATCATCCGCTTTTTCACTACCGGAATCACGATACTTTTCAGCTAGTTCAAGCAGATCATCCGTTGCTGTTGGGCTCTTATTTAAAACAACGGCCTCTACCGCATCCTTTAACTCTTTAGGAATATCGTCATAAATAGCTAATTGTGCAGCATTAACGATCCCCATATCCATGCCGTTCTGGATACAGTAGTAGAGAAACACCGCATGAATCGCTTCACGGACGGGGTTATTACCGCGGAAAGAAAATGACACATTTGAGACACCACCTGAAATCATCGCATGCGGAAGATTGTCTTTAATATCTTTAACAGCCTCAATGAAATCAACCGCATAGTTATTATGCTCTTCAATACCTGTGGCCACAGCAAAAATATTCGGATCGAAGATAATATCTTCCGGCGGGAAACCAACCTGATTAACTAATATATCGTATGAACGCTGACAAATTTCAAACTTGCGTTCGCGGGTGTCTGCCTGCCCCTGCTCATCAAATGCCATCACAATCACCGCAAAACCATAACGGCGGATTAATTTAGCCTGATGAATAAAATTATCAACACCCTCTTTCATACTGATCGAGTTAACAATCCCTTTACCCTGTACGCATTTAAGCCCTTCTTCTAAAATTTCCCATTTAGAAGAATCGACCATAATAGGTACTTTCGATATATCCGGCTCGGAAGCACATAAATTAAGAAAACGCTTCATCGCATATAATGAATCAAGCATCGCTTCATCCATATTGATATCAATAATATCTGCGCCGGCTTCAACCTGATGGCGGGCCACTTCCAGAGCTTCATCGTATAGTTCATCTTTAATCAGACGTTTAAAGCGCGCGGAGCCGGTAACATTGGTTCTCTCTCCGACATTTTGAAAGAGTGAATCTTTATTAATAGTTAACGCTTCCAACCCGCTTAATCGGCAGGCGACTTCTATTTCCGGTAATACACGTGGTTTAACACCGGCAACCGCTTCGGCCATCGCACGAATATGTTCAGGCGTAGTGCCGCAACACCCTCCGACCAGGTTTAAAAAGCCACTTTCTGCCCACTCTTTAATATGCTCAGCCATCTCATCGGCTTCTAAATCATACTCACCGAATGCGTTAGGTAGACCGGCATTAGGATGCGCAGAAACAAAAGTCTCAGAAATACGTGACATCTCCTGCACGTACTGGCGCAGCTCATCAGGGCCCAGCGCACAGTTCAGACCAAATGAAAGCGGCTCTACATGACGCAGTGAATTGTAAAATGCTTCGGTTGTTTGTCCCGAAAGAGTGCGCCCGGAGGCATCGGTAATCGTACCCGATATCATCACAGGAAGTTTATAACCTAACTCTTCAAAAACTGTCGATACGGCAAAAGCGGCAGCTTTAGCATTCAACGTATCAAAAACTGTTTCAATTAAAATTAAATCCGCTCCGCCTTCGATTAAAGCATGAGTGGACTCTTTATAGGCAACAACCAGCTCATCAAAGGTCACATTACGAAAAGCGGGATCATTTACATCAGGCGAGATCGAACAAGTACGGTTGGTCGGGCCTAAGACCCCCGCGACAAAACGCGGACGATCCGGCGTTTCTGCTGTTTTTTGATCCGCCACACGCCTGGCGATGCGGGCCGCTTCCCGGTTAATTTCGGCTGACAAAGATTCCATTTCATAATCAGCCATGGCAATGGTCGTTGCATTGAAAGTATTGGTTTCAAGAATATCTGCACCGGCATCTAAATACTGGCGGTGAATTTCTGCAATCACTTCCGGCTGAGATAAAACCAGCAGGTCATTATTACCTTTTACGTCACACGACCAATCAGAAAAACGCTCCCCACGGTAATCCTCCTCCTCAAACTTATAAGACTGGATCATAGTGCCCATGCCACCGTCAATAAGGAGAATGTGTTTTTCTAATTGCGCTTTAATAATTGCGCTGCGATCGTGAACTGTCATAGAGCTCCCTGATATTGGATACTGTGAATAATAGGTAACAATATTAACATAAAACCGCAGTAATTTTATGCATCAAAACTGCAGTTTGATTGAAATATTCTCTTGTAAATAATGAATAAATTTTGCGCTGAATAAAATGAATAACAACAGGTATAGATAAATGGCCTGAGATAACGCAGAAAAATAACAATAGCAAGTCTGCGTGCTCGCAATCAGGGCAGTTATTGGTACTTCTAACGAACAGGATTGTTCCGGTATTTGCACCAACCAATTAAATTATCTATTTAGGCTTGGGGGAAATGGATGAAATCAAGATATTGATTGCATTAACGAGCTGTTCTAATGTTCAAAATAGTATGGAACTATTTTGAACATCTTTAGCTGCTCACGGAGTGCTGAACAACAGGATATTCATAATCAAATCAATAACAAAGAGCGAAAATATTTTTATATACAGCTAACATTCATGTTCACCAGCCTGATTGAATAGAAATGTATTGGATTGGCTATGAATTTCGGATACAAAAAAGCGAACCAGTAACAGCTCGCTTTTCACTTACAAAGAACAATTGTCATGCCATCATAATAAACCGAAATGATTCCTACAGTTGGTCTCCTATTATTCTAAGCTGCTAATGCCACCACTCAATAAATAAACTAATATAGTCATTCATAAATAGTCTTAAGTTAAGCAAAATACAAACATAGAAAACCACGAGCAATCTTCAATCCAACTTACGATCGGCTACCACGTTACAAAAAGCAATAATAGTAACGCCGCACTGGCAATGAGTAGCTTAAAAAAGCAGACTCCTAAATTCTATTACCGCTTTGAGAAAACTGATACGAAATAATAATATATAGCCCCCCATGTTAGTGATACGTCCAAAACATCTTACAGTAATTTACAATAAACAGGCCTCACCATTAATTACCCGTCGGGTCATGAGTTACCGATAGTAACTCCTAATAAGGTTTTGCTCTGTTTAAAACTGACGCAAAGTAATCAACAATCCTCCCTGCTATTTTAAAACCGACAAAAAACTCGATACCAACAGACTATCTGGCGACTTGTTACTACTGTCTTATTACACTACTTAATACTACTTATCACTATTTTTTATCTTCAGCTTTATCTACTAAATGCCGGTGAGCTAACTCTTATTTCTATTTTCTGTTGCTCACACATACAGTTTAGAAGCTATTATCTGTATCGCCATTGAAATCAGACGAAATGAGTAAATATTTATAAATTTTTTTTAACCCGTTATTCCAACTCAGATAGATCGTATGGTGTCACCTGGTATACACAATAATTTAACCAGTTGCTATATAACAAGTTTCCATGACTTCGCCAGGTTGCCCGCGGTATTTGGTTTTCATCATCATTAGGATAATAATTAACCGGCAGTTTAGGGTTTAAGCCTTCATCAAGGTCGCGTAAATATTCGTTATCCAGCGTATTTGCATCATATTCCGGATGTCCGCTAATAAACACCTGACGGCAATCAGGGCTGGCCGCTAAATAAATACCGGCATTTGGCGCATCAGCAAAAATAGTTAAATCTGTTTTTTCTGAAATCACCTGTGAATTAAGTTCAGCAAAACGTGATAATGGTGCCCAAAATTCATCATCAAAACCGCGCACTAAAGGATGATGGTGGTTATAAGTGGTATGCAAATAAATGCCGGAAAGTTTATCTTCACGCGTTTCTTTTTTTAAACCATACAGGTAATTGAGGGCAGCCTGAGCAGCCCAGCATAAAAAGAGTGTTGAGGTTACATTATGACGGGACCATTCAACTATTTCTGTAAACTTATCCCAATAATAAACTTGCTCAAAAGGAATTTGACCAAGAGGCGCACCGGTAATAATAAAACCATCCCACTTCTGATTTTTAACGCGATCAAAATCGCCATAAAATTTGTCCAAATGTTTTTGTGGTGTATTACGTGATGCACGTGCGTCTACCCGGATTAATTCAACGTTCACCTGTAAAGGCGTGTTAGATAATAAACGCATTATCTGTGTTTCTGTTTCAATTTTTTTCGGCATCAAATTAAGAATTAACACTCTTAACGGGCGAATATTCTGATGGCTTGCGCGCGTCTCAGACATAGTGAAAATATTTTCTGACTTTAAGATACCCGCAGCAGGTAGGTCATCAGGGATACGGATCGGCATAATTTAGAATCTCCAGATTAAAATTCGCTATTTCATTTAGACATCTAGAAGTCTAACATTAATTTTATGAATACGCTTAAAAAATTTGTGATAGATGATATTATCGAACGATATGACCGAGCTGCTTGCTGATTCCTACACCTGCAAGTAGCTTAGGTATATACCCATGTTACTTCAAAATGCTTTGTCAGGCACGAGCTCGGAGACCAGATCAAGGCGCAACATGAGGTAATGGTCATTGTCTTTTCGAGTGTTGTAACGCAGCGCTGGTTTTCGAGCCCGCGCCCCGTAGGGCAAGGCATCTTGAAGTATCATGGGTATAAAGCAATTTATTTAAGGAGTTATCATGTTTCACGTTGTGCAGGCGGATTTATCACTTTCCGTGCATGCCCAAGCTTATTTGCATTTAATGTCACATTACGCCTCAGATGCAATATGTCGTGAAGTGACAGATAAGACTTTGAAGTATGACCTAAGCCTCACTTTCAAGGTAATTACTACATGGCATCAAAGTCACTGCTATCATCCATTGGCATATCAAAAGTTCTAGATGGTTGCTTACTAGCTTCACCAACATAAGCTGATTCACCTTTGCCTCCTGAGAATTCATTAGCAAATTTTGCTTTGGCCTCTTTATCATCTTAGACGTTAAAATGCCTCTCCTATATAGTATGGGGTTTTTACCCATACACTAGGGGGCCTAATAAAGAGAAGCTATAACGACCCTTTAAAGTACTCTGTAAAGTAAGAGAGTAAGTAAAGAAATACATAAGTAATACAGCTATAAATACATACACATAACCTATAAGTTATAGGTACATATTTATAGATGTACGATACAAGCCTCTATACAGAATCCTATACAGTGACTAGTACAATCACTTATATACCTTTTAAAGTTATCTAAGTAATAGGAGATGATACAAGAGAGAAATACAAGTAACATACACCTACCTTTAAGCATCCTGAAGGACATATAACCGATTGAACTGAAAGGTAATATATATGTAGGGATATATACTACTAAGATTCTATATAGGTATTGTAGGGATACCAGAACCTTAAACAGAAGTTACAAACATCTACAAATGAATCGAACAATATATTGTAAATTCTGAATCTTTCAGTCCAACACTTTGAAGTACCACCAACCTATTGATATAAATACCACCAAGTTATAAATACCTCACTCTACATAGAACTTAACATGACCTATTAAGTACTTAGTCGCCCTTGCTACAAATACCTGCCCTACCAAGTATCTGTGAAGAAACTATCAAGTACCTTTGAAGTGCCTCTGAAATTCTTGCAGAGTTAAGCTGTTTAAAGTCTGCTTGAGACTATAGGATGATGGTGATTATATTAAAGTCCTCACCATGTAACAGGGCTATTGAGAATGTTTAAGTCCAACTCCAGACTAATTAGAAGGAGGGACAATTAAGTAACAACTTTCTACCTTCTGTCCAACTAAGAACAGAATGATAAGCAATAAGTTTTACATTAAAGCAATGAGAGGAAGGAGTAATTAAACAACAATCCGAACACTTCAATGGTGTTTTAAAGCTTACCTTCTGTCCAAGCCAGAGTCCTACGCAGGAAGGAGCCGGTACAAAGGAGAGATTACCTTTCTGTCCAGAGCTATGAGTAGTGAGAAAAACTGCATGTGTAAAGGGAGTAAGCCCATTCGGACTAACAGACTTACCCTGAATGGTTAGTTGCTTTAAAAAATGGTTGGTACATATACCATCTCCCTACAAGACTATACATGTATCAACCACTCAACTTAGCAAGTATTATGAGAAGCACCTTTCAGATGCTTTCTAAATACCAACTAGATATTATTGGCAGAAGTAGTAAGAGTTCTCATGGTATAGAACTTCAGTTGTGATTACTTGTTCAGGAAAAAACATTCATCTTTAATTTATAGACGATCATCTTATTCATGCCGTTATAGTGACAGCTTATGCATTGAAGCTATTATCCGATCTCGATTTATATCCAAGCAGCCTTAGAGTAGTTCACATATCTCTCCCAATTCGTGAAATATTACACGATAGGTGTTACGGTACTTTTCTGATGGCTTACTGTTTTTTCCTTGACAATTTGTTTATAATCAATGACCTTTTCACGCACTTGAGTTGTATATGTCTATTAAAAATAATATTCTTGGAATTATAATTGTACTAAGTTTAACTGGTTGTAACGAAACACTACTAGATACCAATCCGAATAAAGCTCTTGAATATTCTGATCGCATTTTCTCCGTATATCGGCAAAGAATAGAAGTATCAACAAAAAAAATGGAAATGCAGACGGATACAGAACTGTTTAAACAGTATGAAAGAAACAAAATGCCCACCCTAATGACAAAGTATAATCATGATTTCAATGAAATTTCGGCTCGGAATAACAACGAAAGACAGCGAGTACTTGACGAGAACAGGCGTTTACTAGATGAGCATAATACGAAAATAGCAGCAGAAACAGAGCGACTTTCATTACAATATCAGAAGGAAATGACCCAATATGAGCTAGAAGTATCTAAAATCAAAAATCGTCAAGCACAGCACAAGCAAGATCTTTTTAATGAGGATTTGGAAATACTCGCCGAATGGGTTATGGCCATGCATGAGAGGTTAAAGCAAAGGGGCTGGAAGCCTCCTTATACTAAATCATGGGAAGTTAAGATAATGCAACATCTTGATAACGCATCTCAACATCCAGAGAAATTCCTGAAAATGTTACAGTCTTGTGAGAAAGAGATGCCATTTAGTGATCCTTACATGGAATGTTCTCACTATAAAACAGACGCTAGAACGAATTCCAGCCTAACTTGGCCACAAATTCATCCCCAGAAAAACTATCAAGTTGAACAAGATTACGTATATCCGACTAGACCAAAACGTATTATGAAAGTTAGCATAGCCGAACCTATGACAGCCAAATATATTCCGGAAGTGCTCCCTACAAAACCAGTAAACCCTTATAAAGACTACACTGGTGATATTCAAAGAGTGAATGAAAAGCTAGCGAAACTTGAGGCACAATATCAACGTTTAGTAACAATTTCTGACAAAAACGACCTATCTGTTGATTGGGATGGCTTTTTCAAGGCTATAAGAAGTGATGAACAAGCAACTGTTTTCTTGAACGATAACAGGTTAGCCAGTGATTATCTCCTTGGAGCAATGAAAGAGCACTTGAAGTGACTCATTAAGTTAAGTGATAGCTATTCCCGTTCGTTAATAAAGGAGCCCGTGGGTATTTCCTTCTGGCTTTTTTACTTTGAGAGTACTGTACTCCTATGATAGTTACATTCCCCCCTCAGATCGGATCCAATGGGGGGAGGTCAGGACCTCTCTGCCTTTGCAAAGCAAAATCTCATTCAAACATTATTAAAGCGTAATGATATTTTTATTGTATTAATATTTGCAGAAGATAAACCCGCTGCATTGTTAACTGCAATAGAAGGGTTTTCCACATTTGCCTGCAGACCCCTGTTTAATATCCACGATGTTGTCGTCTATCAGGGTTTCCGCGGACAGGGGCTGACAACATTGTTATTCAATAAGGTAGAAGAGATCGCAAGATCCCGTAATTGCTGCAAAATCACCCTTGAAGTACTTGAGGGGAACCACGTTGCAAGAAATGCCTACAGTAAGTTAGGCTATGCGGATTATGTGCTGGATCCGCAATTTGGCGGCGCTATGTTTTGGACTAAATCATTATCTTAAAAGCTGAAATACCGAGGGTGCATGTTAAACAGGTATCTCCGATTAACATCCTTCCTGATAATTATCTTAGATTGCTATTAATTGCCCCCTTTTATTAAGGCGGGCATAGATCCATGCCAGGCTTACCCCCCGCGCCAGCATAAAGGCATTCATAGCTATCCATAAAGCGTGGTTGCCTTGTTCTGAAAATATTAACCAAACTGGAAAGTAGACAACTAAGAGAGAAAAAATAAGGCTGTTACGCATCTCTTTTGCGCGCGTCATTCCGATAAAAGCACCATCAAAAATAAAACCCAATACCGAGGTAATGGGGATAATGACTAACCAGGGCAGATAATTAAAAGCCTGCATCTGCACACTTGTGATCGAGGTGATCTGCACAATAATCCACTGGCCGTACAAATAGAATAAAAAAAGCTGCGCAGAGCTAAAAATCAACGCCCAAAACAGAGTAACATAAACACTTTCTTTAAACTTTGTTAAACAACGACTGCCAATATTTTTACCTACTAAGGCTTCTGCTGCGTAGGCAAGACCATCCATAGAAAATGAGATAAGCAATAAAAAATGCATTAGAACAGAATTGGCAGAAACAATATCATCTCCTAATTTAACCCCCTGTATGGTCATAAATGCAAAGGTCGCCTGAATGCACAGCGTGCGAATAAATATATCGCGATTCAATAAAATAAATTGTTTAAGCGATTTAAAATCCGTAAGCTGTTTGCTTAATTTTAGGAAATCGCCCTGTTTATAAAAAGGATTAAGGATTCTCTTAACCAGCAATAGTCCGCACAATAAAGCAATATAATCGGCTAACAGAGATGCCCATGCGACTCCCGCGACCCCCCAATCAAAATAAACTACAAATAACAGATCTAAGCCAATATTGATGGCATTAGCGATAATCAGTAAAAACATTGGAACTTTCGCATTTTGCACACCAAGAAGCCAGCCGAAAAGCGCCATATTCATCAGAGCAGCAGGAGCGCTCCAAATGCGGATATTAAAATATAGATCAGCGTATAAAAGAACCTGCCCACTACCGTCAACAAATTTTAACGCCAACATCAGTAGGGGTGTCTGTAAGATTAAAATACCTGCAGCTAACAATAATGCCACAAAAATAGCTTGTAATAACAAGCGTATAATTTGCTCATGGTCGCCAGCCCCGTAGGCTTGAGCAACCAGGCCGGTGGTCGACATTCTTAAAAAGCCAAGCATCCAGAAGATCAGGGTGACAACCATCGAGCCGACCGCCACACCCGCCAGATAGTAAGATTCCGGCATATGTCCAATAACGGCTGTATCAACAAGGCCAAGTAAGGGCACGCTGATATTGGAAATCATCATCGGTAGTGCAATGGCGAAGACTTTCTGGTGGGTAGTAAAATTTAAAAGGAGGGATTTTATCATGGTAAAAAATGCTCCATGTCAAACATGCTTATGTCCTTATATCATGGTCAACTCATTAATATTCCGATCATATTTTGAAAACAGATAAATACTGCTGTAGTGAGCCTTTAGTTTTTATTGTAGCGGCACTATTGATACCAGTTCTTATAAATTTGGTGGATATTTTCTACCATTAAGTCCATCTTCACATTAAAAATACCATCGTCATTCATTTCCGATTGAAAAGAGGCATGATGCTCACCTTTGGGATTAATTAACACAATGGAAGCACTGTGATCCACCAAATAGTAGGGCTCACCAACACCCTGATCAACAATGCTATAGATTAATCCCAAATTTTGAACAAAAGGCCATAACTGTTTATGTGTACTGGTCACACCAATAAATTCTGAATTGAAATAATGTACATATTCCGCTAATTGCTCTGCTTTATCACGATTTGGATCAACTGAGACAAATACAATTTGTATGTTGCGATAGGGGGCTGCTGTTAATTTTGAGTAAACACGGTCAAGTTGCGACAAGGTCGTTGGGCATATATCCGGACAAAAAGTATAACCAATAAAAAAAAGAGTCCATTTATCTTTTAGTTCATTGTTAGTAAAGTTTTTACTGCCCGCTACATCAAAGGAAAAATCAACTAAGCTTTTCCCCTCCGGAAACATAATAAGCGACTCATTCTTACTCAACTTATTTTCAAACTGCGCACGGCCTAATAGAAAAGAAGCTAACAGAAAGGCCGGAATGATAAGCAATAAGATTTTTTTCATTTTTCAATCCAAGGAAATTAAAATCATTCTGTGTAACATAGAATAAAAATAAAGATAAGATTGCCATAAGTATCATCAATTGCTTAACTGTACTGTCAATCGGTAATATTATCTGATCTATCTCACCTGATTACAGAAGCTATTAACCTGTGCGCAGTGATTACATCCAATCGGCGGTCCGAATAACGCCAACAGCTATCCCTTCAATATCAAAAGCCTGATATTCCAAATTCACTTTAATCGGTTCAAATAGACTGTTTTCCGCTTTTAAAGTTACTTGACGGCCCTCACGATAAAAACGTTTTACTGTCACATCATCTTCAACGCGTGCAACAACAACCTGCCCATTCTTGATATCTTGTGTTTTATGCACGGCCAGCAGATCACCGTCCATGATACCGATATCTTTCATGCTTTCACCTTGTACACGCAGCAAAAAATCAGCGCTAGGGTGGAATAAGACAGGGTCCACATCATAATAATTTTCGATATTTTCCTGAGCCAAAATAGGCTCACCTGCAGCGACCTTCCCGATAAGTGGTAATCCCTCTTCAAGGGGTTTTTCATTGGTTTTATATTCACCGAGAATACGAATTCCACGAGATGTGCCCGATAAAATTTCAATCGCACCTTTACGCGCCAGAGCCTTCAGATGTTCCTCTGCCGCATTCGCACTGCGAAAGCCAAGGATTTTCGCCAGTTCAACTCGTGTAGGAGGCATACCGGTTGTTGCCATCTGCTCTTTGATCACATCCAAGACTTCACTTTGACGCTTGGTTAACTCTTTCATACTTTCATCTCCACACCAAATAAAACTGTAAACATAGACAGTGTATATCCATACAGAAAGTTAATCCAGCTACAATAGCCAGTTTTTAAAAATGCAAGAAACAGTAAGTACTTACAAACACCTCTGGATCAGATAGCCACTTTGTTTTTAATCGTGGCGGATAAGTAACGTTATGTTCTAAAAAGCACTATAAACGGCCATTAAAGTTTAACAAAGTAGCACCAGTGGAATCTTTTGGACCTATCCAGTTCAAAGCCTGCCTGATATCAGGGTTAAGTTTATCACTGGCGTTAATCGTCCCTTGTAGCTTATACAGCCCACCTTTTTGTAATAACGCGCTGATATTACTGCTTATCTGTTCTGATTGTTGCTTTATAAATGCAACCGGCTCACCATTCTCACAGCTTAAATTAATATTTGTTGTGGCCAAATCCACGTCACCAACTTGACTGCTGATCCGGGCATTTTCCCAGTTCACAAAACCATCTAACGTAGCGCAATATGGATCACCTAGGGTGGCATCTTTTACTGTTATTGCTATGTCACCGGAGGCTTCAATCGGCACAGGTAAATCAACATATGAAAGCAACTGTGCGGCACTTAAGTCAAGCTTCAGGTTTTCAACTCCCTTCCCCCAAAAACCAGATTTCACAATACCCTCACCGGACATGGCATTACGGCCATTATTAAATTTAACATGCAGTTTAACCTGTAAAGTAGTGAGTGCTGACCAATCCAGACCCCATGAAACCCGCTCAAAATTGTGCTCTTTATTATAAGTTAACAGTGCAGCCTCACCTTGCCACGCGTAACCGGACACACCGGCAATTTTCAATCCGGCACTTTGAGGTATAAAGCGTGTTAATGTACTCGCCGGTAACGTTATCATTAGCGAAAACAGGTAAAGAAAGAAAAATAATACAATTAACTTTATTTTCATGGCAGCAGGATCTCATTGTTACGATTAAAGAAAACTATTTAGGGTCTGTTGACTTTTCGCGGTTAATTTTGTTTCGAAATAAAAGCATTTTGAGCGCGGCGAGGAGGGTGCCGCCGAGTGATCTAAGCAAATACCTCCCAACAAGCACCGCCGCTTCGGACGCGCTTGTTGGTACCTTCTACTGCGTTATCGTCTGTTTATATAGAGTAACTACACTGCACAGGCTCTACTTTGTATAAAGAACCAATAAACTGCTGAAAAAACAATCTCGAAAGATTAACAGCCCCTAATAACTAAGAAACAGGCGGTTTACCTTGATATAGCCTTGCGCATCTGTTTTTGAGATATCAGCATTGATCACTGACACAGAATATTTTTCACTTAGAACTGATAACCAAGTGATAAAAAGATTAAATTCAACATTATTAATAAGCACTTCAACCTGCTCGTTGCGATTAACAATTCGCGAAAAAACAATATCATTTTGCCGGGCGGTTACATTAACAATTTGAGTTAAATTTTGCTTTTGACTAACTGCCTTCTCCCCCCCGGCACCGGCTCTTACCAGCACCGTGGCGCGCTCTTGCGTTGTCGATAATACTTCCTGTGCACGCTGTAATTGATTTTCACTTGTTTCGAGATTAGCTGACAATGGCTGCCACATTCCCCAATAAATTACCGCGACTAATATAAAAAAGATTGAAACTGACACTAGCCTTTGTTCTCTCTCACTAATGCTTTCCCACCAGCTGTTAAAGCGTTCCACTATTATTTACTCCTTACCGTGAGCGTACCGCTAACACCACTTTGGCTATTATTCAAAGCCCCCTGCTCGGCGCTTAAATGTGCCGGGAGTGTTGCGCTAAATTTTTCAAATGCCTGAAAACTCGAAGCAGTAACCGCAATTTGTAGCTCTTGTTTTTTACCGTCATACTTCAAATTATTAATTCTAAAGTCTTTCTGTACAGTAATTGCCGGAGAAAGGTCATTGAGCATAGATAAAAAACCAACTCCTCCCGCATCGCCTTTGAGGTTAGCCATCATTCCTTCAAGTTTATTATTGATACGCGCGTATGGTAATTGGCTCTCCCGCGGGAAGGCCTGTCGATAAAGCGTTTCAACCTGTTCCTTAATTATCGCCGTTTGTGACTCAACCTTTAAAGTTTGAGTGTATATACTGAGCATTGATACAAGTAACAATATAACCGCGATCATGGCCGGCACTCGCCACTTTTCAATATATTGATTCGCGTCTTTTGACTGTTTAAATTCATCTGTCAGTATGTTTACCTTATTGTTTTGGGTTCCAATAGCGAGCAGTTCCATGGGTAAAACAGGGTCAAGGTTGATCCATTGGCCAACTGAATTTTCCAATACCGGGCTGTAACTATCTATCTGAGGAATGGAATCCTGATCAGCGCAGTTTTTTAATTTACTTTCTAAGATGACCTCGAGCATGGACAACTCACAACTCCAGGCAATATTTTCAGTTTCTCTTATTAACCACGATTCTCCAAGCTGCACCGCTTGCCAATGTCCATCTTCAGATAGCGGTAATGCTAAACCTTCAGGAATAAACTGCTTACATTTGATTTGAGCATCTTCCAACCACTCCAGCCAGAGGTGCATTTTTTGCTTATCACAAATAGCCACATAGACAAGGTCAGTCTCTTTAGCCAGCACACTAAAATGCAGTTTTTCTACATCAGAGGCGAGTTCTTCTTCAATTAAATAAGGCAATGCCTGCTGCATCTGGCGATTAAAAACGCCTGTTATAGCCACTTTTTTAAGCGCAACATCAACACCGGGCAGCAGACATATTACCCTGCGCTGCAATGCTTTTTCGGTCAGCAAATTCAATTGTTCGGCATTATCCACCTCACCCGAAGCTATAATTTCATTTTCACTATCAGACCATATAAGCCAATGATTTTTTTGTGAAGCACTGCTTGCCAAGCGAATTATTAAACGTTCATTCACCAGATTTCTCCATCTTGAATTGCAAATTTACACTTTGCCGGCCTAGTTTAATCTTAGTCATTAAATTCATTTAATACCGCCTGATTGGTAACGGATAACTTCGGCTTTTTTTGCATTCACCTGAAAGGTTAAATCCACGGCAAGTAAACGATCTTCAAAAGCTGCAATACTGGTTAGTTGAAAAAAATCACTGCTAACACTGATTTGTGCTTTCAGCGGTGCCGTAATGGTCACCCCCTGAAAGATGTTCATGGCAAAAAACTCATCAGCATTTGCCCAGCCACTGGTTGGTCTGTCCTGCAGCAAACTATTAAAATCATCAAGACTAATATTCAGCTCGTCTTTAAATAAAGCATATAATATTTCAACTTGTTCAATATCTACCGTATTAACATTTATTTTTTGTTCCCGGCTTGGAATAGCGCATAAATAAGGCTCTATTTTTTCATATGTTTTTGGGCCAACGCCCTGCACACTGCGCAACTCACTGATATCAGTCATTAAATTATTAGCCGTCAAATGAGCAACATCCCTTGCCTGATAATAGCTATCTTCAGCACCAAGGGCGGCATCACTACTGTCATTTTCATCAATCCAATCGCGGGTCGATTCGGCAATCATCTGTGCTCCATACTCACTCACCCCGAGCACTTCCAATAGATTTTGAAATTGCCGCAAAGGCAATGCGGGAATTCCACCCTGATCTGCAACCGCCATTGTATTAATATTAAAACAGCTACGTAAATCTCTGATCCGTCCGGCAATTTGACCATTTTCTAAAGGAAAAACCATATTCGGGGTGGCCCACATCTGATCCAGGCTCACCACACTGCTATCGGAAAAATTCTCATCTAAAATCTTTTTTCCCAACTGCGCAGATGCCTGGCCATACCAGTACACCTTTTGTGAGAAAGTTAAACCTTCCGTGCGTTTTAAACTGAGCGTCAAACGACCTGTCATTGTCGCTGCGATAGTGACCATAATAGCTAAGATCATTAATACGGTAATCAATGCAACACCACGTTGCTGCTTATAGTACAATGCAGTCATTATTCAACCACCTCACCCGAGGAGACTAAAAAAACACGGCGGATATCGGCAAAATGTTTACTGGTAAAATTAATTTCGATTCCCTCAGGCAGTTTTTCTGCTGACGACCAACTGCTTTTCCAGCCATTATCCCAGAAACGAAAACTTAATTGCTCAATATCCTTTAATAACACTTGGGTTTCAGGTTCCTGACCTGCAATGGTATCAGGGTAGAGAAAATACAACCGCTGCAGTTGCCCGTCCCGGAGTACGTACCTGACGCGTACAATATTTGAGCGGGGCAATAATCCTAAGGGATTAGCCCAACCGAGCCGGTTAAATTCAATCCCCTGATCCTGTGAAGAAAAGATCTCCTTACCGCTAGTGAGAGCACGCAAATCCTCTTTATCGCGCCCCTCCTGGCGTGATTTTCGAGCGACCATCTGGGTAAAATCCTGCTCAATAATAAGCATTGCACGCTGCAGCTCTGTTAAACGTTCACTGTGTGTTTTACTTATTTCTCCGCTGCGTAATACCCCCTGCAATACCTGGTAGGCGGCTAAACTTAACAGCGTAAAGATCATGATCGCTACCAGTACTTCCAGCAGGGTAAAGCCTTTTCCTGATTTTTTACCTGCACTATTATGATTTGGCAATGTAGGTCCTAAGGTAAGCTAAAGCTTTACCATCTTTTTTATCGCTTACCTCGACATCCAATGCTTTAAAATTATTATCACCGGTAGCAACACTTTGGTAACGCGAATACCAGGTGCTACCAGCAAAATCAACACTCTCTTCCTGCCAGGTTTCCGATGGCCATTGCTTCTGCAGCTTCAGCTCGACCAAACTATTACTGGCAATCCATAATGCAAAGGTTTTATCCTGCAAATAGGTTTGGTTATTGATTGCACCGGAAGCTGCATTCATCACAGCGAGCCCTGCCGTGGATAAAATGACTAATGCCAGCAGAACCTCGAGTAAGGTCATACCGGTATATTTACGTATAAGCGGATGTTTTATTTTGTTCATTCGGCGCTCAACTCAGTGATAGAAATACTGCCGTTCATCGAAACAGAAACTGTAACAGACTGTTTTTCTGAAACATTATCAACATCTGTAAAGACCAGTGTGAAAGGGGAAACTTCTCCGCTGGACATCACATAAACTTGTGGCTTTAAGCTTTGCTGGCGGTCTTCATCAATATCAACTCGTTCCTGTTCCTCAATAAAGCTGTCTTGCTCCTGATTGTTAATCTCTCCCCAGACTGAATCAGACAGGCTATATTCAATATTAATCGACTCTGGCAATTGAATTTTCCCCTGTTTTCCCCCCACGACGGCAGCAAACCAGAGTTGTTTTTCATAATTATAAACAGCAAATTGATAACTGTTTTTTTCAATGACCAGTGCAAGTTCATTGCCTGAAATAAGCGCTTCATCTTCAGCAAATTGTAATATGCTCGCAAAACGCTGTGCCTGCCAGCCGACATTATTTTCAGAGGTTAAATTACCAGGCAGTGTCATAACAACCGTAAGTGATGCCATGCCTATTACTAACACCACCAGCATCACTTCAAGTAAGGTGAAACCACTTTGCCGGCTATGATTTAACAACTTTTTATACACGAACGAAACGCTTATTGACCATCTAAGTTCCAGTTGCCGAGATCATCATCGGAGCCCTCTTCGCCGTCTGGACCGACTGAAAAAACATCAATTGCTCCCTGTTCTCCGGGGCTGATTAACACATAATCATTTCCCCATGGATCCTGCGGAAGGCGTCTAATGTAGCCTCCGTCACGGTAATTTCGCGGTGTTGGATCGCCGCTTGGCTCTGACACTAATGCATCCAGCCCCTGATCCGTAGAGGGGTAATTACTGTTATCCAAGCGATACATATCTAACGCATTTTCTAATGCGATCACATCTGATACTACTTTTTGACGATCCGCTTTATCTTTATTACCCATCAAATTAGGCACAACCAGGGAAGCTAATATGCCTAATATGACGATAACCACCATAATCTCAAGCAAGGTAAAACCTTGTTGTTTGTTCTCTGCTTTACTGTTTATCACTATCTTGCTCCTAAACTTTGTTATTTAATTTTAAGCTCTGTGCTCGTTTTACTAATATTATTTTAATTAACCCGACACCATATTATTCAACTGTAATATCGGCTGTAATATTGCCATGACGATAAATAAAACGATACCTGCCATTGAGATCACCAGCGCGGGTTCAAAAATACCCAGTGCGATTGTTACCTGTGCGGCAAACTGTTTGTCCTGATTATCAGCAGATCGTTCAAGCATATTACCAAGTTCTCCGCTGCGCTCCCCACTTATTATCATATGCAGCATCATCGGGGGAAATAGTTTTGTACTGTCTAAGGCACGTCCCAGACTTGTCCCCTCGCGGACGCGCTCTGTCGCTTCCCCTACTTTTAGGCGGATAAACTGGTTACTGAGTACATTTCCGGCTATCGACATTGCCTCTAATAACGGCACTGCGCTGCTATTTAAGATACTCAAGGTCCGTGCAAAGCGGGCTGTATTAAGTTCGTTGGCAACACGGCCAATAACCGGGAGATTAAGCAGCTTCTGATCGAATAACAACTGGTTTTTCGGTTTTTTAAGTAAGCGTTTGACAATCATCAGCGCTGCAACAATAACAATCACAAAATATAAACCGTAACTATTTACAGCATCACTGGCGGCAATCAGAAACTTGGTCGAGGCCGGTAAATCGGCCTGCATATGTTCAAACTGCCCGACGACCTGAGGTACGACGGAGGTTAATAAAATGACCACAACAGAAATAGCAACTAATGTTAATACCAGCGGATAAATCAGCGCCTGCATCATTTTGCTTTTCATCTCCTGGCGTTGTTCTGCGTAGTCTGCTAAACGCTCCAGAACCTTATCAAGGTGCCCGGATTTTTCACCGGCGGCAACCATTGAGCAGAACAGGTTATCAAAAATCAACGGAAATGCGCGCATACTGTCAGCCAGACTATGTCCTTCCAGAACACCGCCCCGAACCGCTGCAATCATTGCTTTTATTTTAGGTTTATCACACTGCTCAGCCACTGCATGTAAGCATTCTTCAATAGGAATGGCAGATGCAACCAAAGTTGATAATTGCCGTGTAATTAAGGCTAAGTCAGCTGTTTTTATTTTATGGCTGAATAAAGTTGCCCCGCTTTTGGACGACTTATTACTAACCACCTCAACTTCGAGCGGGATTAAGCCGGAAGCGCGTAACTGTTGGCGCAATAAACGCGCCGAATCAGCTTCCGTCGTGCCCTTTGTCTGCTTTCCCCGGTCATCAATTGCTTTGTAAGTAAATGTTGCCACATTAATCCTCTCTGCTTACGCGAAGAATCTCTTCCAATGTGGTTATTCCCGCTAAGACTTTTGCTAAACCATCATCACGAATACTGGGGGTATGTTGACGAATTGATTTTTCCACAGCCTGCTCTCCCGCACCGGAATGGATTAATTCGCGAACATCTTCGTCAACCACCACCAGTTCATGAATACCGGTACGCCCTCTGTATCCACTTTGATTACAGACAGCACAGCCCACTGCGCGATAGATAATCGCATCGTCATTTGCCGGCAAACCTAAAATCTGATTTTCCTGTGTTGTTGTTTTATGCGGCTGTTTACAGCTCGGACATAAACGCCTTACCAGCCGTTGCGCAAGCACTCCCAACAAACTCGAAGATAGAAGAAAGGGTTCTATTCCCATGTCACGTAAACGTGTTACTGCACCTAAGGCCGTATTGGTATGCAGAGTTGATAAAACCAGATGGCCGGTCAAACTAGCTTGTACAGCTATCTGCGCCGTTTCCAGGTCACGAATTTCCCCAATCATAACCACATCGGGATCCTGGCGCAGAATCGCGCGCAAACCGCGGGCAAATGTCATATCTACTTTTGTATTTACCTGAGTTTGGCCAATGCCATCAATAGCATATTCAATCGGATCTTCAACGGTGAGAATATTACGGTCTGTGGAATTTATCTCTAATAAACCGGCATACAGGGTGGTGCTTTTACCCGACCCCGTCGGTCCTGTGACCAGAATGATACCATGGGGTTTATGGATAAGTTCTCTGATCCGCTGGTGGTTTTTTTCTGTCATCCCCAAGGTTGCAAGATCCAACTTAATGGCATTTTTATCTAATAAACGTAATACCACCCGTTCGCCATGACTGGAAGGCATGGTTGAAACACGCACATCCACCGCCCGCCCGCCAATACGGATGGAAATACGGCCATCCTGGGGCAAGCGTTTTTCGGCAATATCCAGTTTCGCCATAACTTTTATACGGGAAACCAACAGGTTAGCCAACTTACGCTGCGGTTTGAGTATTTCTCGCAAAACCCCATCAATACGAAAACGTATCACCAGACTGTTTTCAAAGGTTTCGATGTGAATATCAGAGGCTTCATCTTTAATGGCCTCACCCAGCATAGCGTTAATTAACTTAATTATCGGGGCATCATCCTGTGTTTCTAATAAATCTTCATCCTTGGGTAACTCTTCCGCCAGAGTGAAAAAGTTATCACTGCCGATATCTTCCATTAATTGCTGCGCCTGCGAAGAGGAAGATTGATAAGCAATGGTTACCAACTGTTCAAAGCGCTCTTTATTTACCTGCTGCAGGGTAAACTCACACCCAATGGCGCGACGGACTTCAAGTATTAACTCAGCAGCGGGCACTTTTTTAAAACAAAGCTGAACCTTTTTCTCATCGTAAAAAATAACTAATTCATGTTTTTTCGAAAACTGAAAAGGCAGTTGTCCGCCAGGCGTAACCTCAATAAAATCAGGATCCTCTATCTGTGCCGTCTGCAAAACTTCATGCTCAAGCGTGGTCATTATTGCACTCCCTTGCTATTGCTACCACGGTAGATAATCTGCCCTTCTGACTCGGTGAAATAATCAGGGTTTATTTCCTGGCTTTTCCCCCATTCCGGCAGCACAGGCGGAACGGCATTAGGCATTAAATCTATACCGTCATCACGCTGTCCCTGCTGAATGGCACGAATTAAGCTGTACTTACGCATACTGAGATCCATCATGGTTTGATCATCACGGATAATAGTGGCGCGCAGAAAGATCATCAGGTTACGTTTTTCCGTCGTACTACTAGTGGAACGGAACAGGTGGCCTAACAGGGGAATATCACCCAATAAAGGCACTTTTTGAACCGACTCCTGCACTTCGTCATTTATCAGGCCACCAATGACTATGGTTTCACCTGATTTTGCCAATACAGTTGTTTTCACCGAGCGTGTTGCAAAAATAACATCCACTGCAGAAGTATCATTTGTTATATTTGAGACTTCCTGTTCAATAATCATCTGTACGGAGTCCCCTTCATTGATCTGCGGTGTCACGGTTAATTTAGTACCAATCTCTTTCCGCTCAATGGTGGTAAAGGGATTATCGTTACTGGAACTGGAAGTCGATCCTGTTAACACAGGTACCTCATCACCAACCACAAAACTCGCTTCCTGATTATCCAGGGTTGTAATACTCGGCGTCGCTAAGATATTGGAGCTGGTCGCAGTACTTAATGCCTGCAGGACAACCCCCCAGTCAGAACTGATAAAGCCGGCGATCCCCCCGGAAATCTGGCTGATTGCTGAAACAGCGTCATCTTCATCCAGCGAACCGGCATAAATTTCTCCCACGCTTACGCCATTATCCTGAAATTGCGAACCGCCACTAAGCGTACCGCCACTAAGCGCACCCCATTGAACATTGAGGTTAATACCATCACCTTCAGCAACTTCAACAATGATCGCTTCAACTAAGACCTGCGCCCTGCGGATATCTAACTGCCGGATAATACTGGTCAATGATGACATCAACGCCGGTTGAGCCGAAATAACGATGGCGTTAGTCCCTTCATGCGCTTCGATGCTCAACTCCGCAGTAGGCGCCCCTGATTTTGCCGAGCTTTCCGGGGCACCAAGACTGCTGCTGACCCCTTTTAATACATCAACAACCTCTTGCGCATTGGCATATTTAAGGTAAAAAACCCGGGTATTCCCCTGATTGAGTAACTCATCATCTAAAGATTTAACCAATTTCACAATACGCGCACGGGTTTTAGGTTCTCCGCTGATAATAAGTGAGTTAGTACGTTCATCCGCCACTAATCGAGGCTCTAACACACTGGATGAAGAACTTTTTGAACTACTTGAAGATTTTTGAATGGAATTGACGATATTCACCATCTCTAATGCGCTGGCAAATTTAAGTTTAACGATATCAACTTCCTGGTCACCCGCTTTATCAACCCGGTTGACAATCTCCACCAAGCGATTAACAACCGCTGCCCGCCCGGTTATCATCAGTACATTAGACGGATCGTAATGGACAACGTTTCCGCCCCCTGCGTTATCATTTAATTGGCGTAATAGAGGTGCCAGCTCCCGTACTGAGACATTGGTTACGGGAACAACCCGAGTCACCATCAAATCGCCGGTATGGGATCTGCCATCATCAACAACCGGGATAGCAGATGTTTTAGCATCCTTGGATTTAATCACTTTGATTATGCCGTTGTCCATTTCAACAATGGCGAAACCATAAACCTCCAACACATTTAAGAAAAACTGATAATATTGCTTTTCATTCAATAAATCGTAACTGCGTACGTTGATACTGCCACGCACAGTGGGATCTAAAATAATCGTTTTATTTAAATTTTTACCAACGATATTAATAAACTCATTAATATCCGCATTTTTAAAACTGGCCGAATATTCGGTTGCAGATGTACTGCCCGCGAAACCAGCCCAAAAAAGACACAAACTAAAAATTAATGGCTTAGATAACTTTTTTTTCATCCAGAAATCGTTCATCTTGATTAAAACTCCAAATTTATATTTTAATTTTAGACTGGCTATTTATTATCTAAAATAATGATTGTCATCATAATACGCTTAAACTATGGAATACTCAGATAAAGATCATATAACTGTCCTTCACGGTCAACGGTTAAACTAATCTCTGTCATCGTTGGAAATTCTTTTAATAAAGACATTGACTCTGCCATATCAGTCAGATCAATACCATTTAACTCAATAACTAAATCTCCGTTCTCTAGACCGGCCTGTTCGAATAAAGCAGGATCTTTACCGGGGTTGACACGGTAGCCTTTTATTTCACCATCCTCTCGTACCGGAGAAATATTAATGTAATTAGTTAGCTTGCTGGGATCTTTTAATAATTCATCACGGTTCAAGTCAACCGGAGTAGGCTGGTTGCTGCCACCATTTTCAGTCCTGCTGACTGGTTGACGGGACTGCAGGTTTTGCTGTTGAACATCTGCCTCAAGGCCATCCAGCATTAAAATCCGGTAGACCCCATTCTCATCAAGAACAATACGATCCGGATAAATTTCCTGAACAGAAGCACTGGTGCCTTCTATCTTAGAATCAATAAAATAGCTATCCTGTTTACCTTTGTAGGAAATAATAGCGCTTGAATAGAAGGGATCTGAAGCCGCAACCACACCAACCAAAGTCAAATTTAATGTTGTTTTACCCATAACCTCGGGCACCGGAGTTTTTTTAGGCAGCGTATCAGGTTTTACACTTTGTCCAAAAAGGTTTAGTGCTTTTAGCGTAGCCAGATCCGTGCTGCCGGCACTATTTTCCAGCTCGGTTTCAGGTGCAACCCATTCTACTGCCGATTTTTCAGCAGGTAATAAAGACCAAGTGAATAAAGCAAGTTGGTATGCCAATAAAGCACTCAAAATGATCGCTATGGTATTTGGCAGCTTTTGCAAAAAAATAGTTAACGGCACTTAAAAGATCCTGTTTTTATATAGCTTATTGATATACAGCTATTATTCTAAAATAAAACTGTTGCGATAGCTCGTAACTTCTTTATTTATAAGGAACGGTTTGTTTATCGCCCGATATCATTATTGATTCCCATTGATTATAGCTAAAATCCAAGATTGACCTCTATTTCAGAGATCAAATAACTCCTAAAGTGTGAATAAGAAAAGAACACAAAGCAAATATTAACATTATTTAAACAAGTGATTGTTTATTTACAGGCCTGTGCAAAAAAGTCATGGTGAAAAACACTTATTTGTTATACTCAACTTTTATCACTGAAGGTTGAAAAATGACAGATAAAAAAATTCGTTTAGATAAATGGTTGTGGGCCGCACGTTTTTATAAAACCCGCAGCATAGCACGCGATATGATTCAGGGCGGTAAAGTGCATTACAACGGGCAACGCGGCAAAGCGAGCAAGGTTGTCGAGCTTGGGGCGATATTATCAATCCGTCAGGGAGATATGATCAAACAAGTCGTCGTGGAAGCATTAGCAGATCAACGCCGTGCGGCGCCAATTGCAGAAACCTTATACAAAGAAACAGCAGAAAGTATAAAAAAACGCGAAGAATACCAAACATTGCGTAAACTAAGCCTGCAAAATGCACCGCATCCGGATCGCAAACCAAATAAAAAACAACGCCGAGAGTTAATTCAGGCTAAAGCGCAACGTAACTCTGCTAATTATGATTAAGCTTAAATCAAAACACTCGGCCTGATGCGCATCATACAAAAAGAACTTTAACAGAGAGTAAAAATACCATGACTGACCAATTACAACGCTTTATTTTTGAAGACTACCAAATTCGCGGTGAGATTGCCCAAGCCCACAACAGCTTTAACGAAATTATTAAAAAACATGATTACAGCCTTGAGGTAGCGAATCTTCTTGGCGAATTATTAATCGCTACCAGCCTGATTACCGCAACATTAAAGTTTGCCGGTAAAATAACCGTACAACTACAAGGTGATGGTCCGTTAAGTTTAGCGGTGATCAATGCCAATCAAGATCAGGAATTGCGCGGTACCGCGCGTGTTGATGGTGAAACAGCGGGGCTGTCTTTTAAAGATCTCATTGGTAAAGGACATTTGATGATCACTATTTCTCCTGAAGCCGGTGAACGCTATCAGGGTATTGTCGCCTTAGATAAAGCTTCATTAAGTGAATGTTTAGAAGATTATTTTATCCAGTCTGAACAGTTAGCAACGCGTATTATTTTACATGCCAGCAGCCAAAACAAAGCACAAGCCGCGGGGTTATTATTACAAACCTTACCTGCTGTAGGTCAAAACGATGAACAAGAATTTCAACATGTTTCAGCATTAGCCTCTACCGTGCAAGAAGAGGAATTATATAGCCTCGCCAATGACGAATTATTATATCGCTTATACCACCAGGAAAAAGTGCGCTTATTTGAGGCGCAACCAATCAGCTTTAAATGCAGCTGCTCAAAAGATCGCTGCTTAGCATCACTAGCATCAATTACGCCGGAAGAGATCCTGGAAATGCTAAAAGAGCAAGGCAGCATCGAGATGCACTGTGAATATTGCGGCAGCAATTACCACTTTGAAAAAGACGATCTGCAAATATTATTAAATGGCGATCATCCCCTAAAACACTAACTCTTTATTAGGGTCTGTTGACCTTTCGCTGTTAATTTTTGTTCGGGATAAAAGCGTTTTAATCACGAAGCGGGGGGTGTAGCTTAGTCATTCTAAGTAAACTCCTCGCAACAAAGAGTAAAACGCTTTTAGCCAAACCCTCCGGGCAGCGTTGGTCGCTCCTTTCTACTGCGTTATCGGCTGCTTATGTAGAATAACTACACCACACAGCCTCTGCCTTGTATAAAGAACCTACAAACTGCTGCAAAAACAATCCCGAAAGCTCAGCACGTCCGGACAAAAGAAGAATAACTTTCCAGATTAAAGCGCAGCTTTAATAAACAGAAATCCCTGACCCTTCACATTCTTGATATAAATGCTCTATTTTTTTTATAAAAATAGCTTGTTATTTGAACTGGATCTCTCCAAGCAACCTCCGAATATTTTACTCTGTGAACATGATTTTTATCCACTTTACAGGCGAGAGTATATCCGCTGAAATCATTTCTAACCATTTTATTAAACTACTTAAGGGAAACTGAATATGACCATGACCAACACATTTTCTGCTGAAAAATTAAGTAAGTACGGTATCAAAAATGTTTCTGAAGTTATCTACAACCCAAGTTATGAAAAGCTATTTGACGAGGAGATGTCAGAACATTTGCAAGGTTTTGAAAAATGCACAGTCACTTCCAGCGGTACCGTTGCCGTTGATACCGGAATTTTTACCGGACGCTCACCCAAAGATAAATATATTGTAAAAGATGATACAACCCGCGATACGATTTGGTGGAGTGATCAGGGGAAAAATGATAACAAAGCAATCGATCAGGAAACCTGGGATTATTTAAAACAGATAGTAACAAAAGATCTTTCCAATCGACGCCTCTTTGTTATCGATGCGTTTTGTGGTGCCAACGAGAACTCCCGATTAAAAGTACGCTTTATAATGGAAGTTGCCTGGCAGGCACATTTTGTGACCAATATGTTTATTCGCCCTACTCAGGATGAACTGGTTGATTTTGAGCCTGATTTCGTTGTTATGAATGGTTCTAAAACCACCAATCCGGAGTGGAAGTCACACGGATTAAACTCGGAAAACTTTGTTGCCTTCAATTTAACAGAAAAGATTCAGGTAATAGGCGGAACCTGGTACGGTGGGGAGATGAAAAAAGGGTTATTCTCGGTGATGAATTACCTGCTGCCGCTTAAAGGTATGGCTTCTATGCACTGCTCAGCCAATGTCGGTGAAGCAGGCGATACCGCCATTTTCTTCGGCTTATCCGGCACCGGCAAAACCACCCTTTCCACGGATTCCAGACGCAAATTAATTGGTGATGACGAACATGGCTGGGACGATGATGGGGTATTTAACTTTGAAGGCGGCTGTTACGCGAAAACAATCCGCTTGAGTGCAGAAGCCGAGCCGGATATTTACCATGCGATTAAACGCGACGCACTGCTCGAAAATGTGGTTGTCGGTCCCGACGGCGTGGTTGATTATGATGATGCGAGTAAAACTGAAAATGCACGTGTTTCATATCCTATCGACCATATAAAAAACATTGTCAAACCCGTTTCAAAAGGTGGTCATGCACAAAAAGTGATTTTCTTAACCGCGGATGCTTTTGGTGTTCTGCCGCCAGTTTCCAAACTGACTAAAGAACAAACGCAGTATCACTTCTTATCAGGTTTCACGGCAAAACTTGCTGGCACTGAGCGTGGTATTACAGAGCCGACACCAACTTTCTCTGCTTGTTTCGGGGCTGCCTTTTTAACCCTGCATCCGACAAAATACGCAGAGCAGTTAGTGAAACGTATGGAAGCCTGCGGTGCTCAAGCGTATCTGGTAAATACCGGCTGGAATGGCACAGGTAAACGTATCTCAATCCAGGATACACGCGGCATTATCGATGCTATCCTGGACGGCTCGATTGAAAAAGCGGAAACTAAAATAGTACCGTACTTCAATCTTGAAGTACCATTAGCACTACCAAATGTTGATAGCGCTATTCTGGATCCGCGCAACACCTACGCAACACCGGCTGAATGGGAAGTAAAAGCAGAAGAGTTAGCGAACCTGTTTATTAAAAACTTTGCTCGTTATACCGATAAGCCTGAAGGTCTGGCGCTTGTTTCCGCAGGACCGCAGCTAACAGAAGCACTCGTTTAAGTTTTCGTCAAGCACCACTAAAGCCGGTTAAGCGATCAGCTTAACCGGCTTTTTATTCAAAATAGAAAAGCAAACAGAGTTATACCAATTCCGTTAATTAGATGATCTATTTAGGCGTAGGAAAAATGGATGAAAGCAAGGCATTGATTGCAGTAACCAGTTGTTCTAATTACACAAAATCGTATGGAACGATTTTGAACAGCTTTAGCTGGCCACAAAGTGGTGAAGAACAGGACGTTCTGAATCAAATCAATAACAAAGACTAAAACGTAGTTTTATGTCTGGCTAGCATTCATTTTAACAAGCATAAATGAATAGATAATTATCGGATTTGGTATTACAACTGCTTCATTAAATGCTCAGTTAATTGCTGGGCACCATCTTCACAAAGCCCGATTTGTGGATAATCCAGCCCCTCTAATTGCTCAATAATACCCCTTAAGATTGCTCTTTTTAGCTGCGATATTGAGACCTCAGCAAGAGGTACCCGAGATCTTAAAAAAGCGTTTAAAAAAGGGGTTTCCGGCCAGTCCGGGCGTTCGAGAGTAATGACCCTGACTTTCTGGTGGGCTGCGAGGACCGCTATTTCACAATAAGTACCGTATCCGGGTTTGGTTAAAATAAGATCACTGTTTGCCAGTAATTCTAAAAAAGGCATTTCCAGCTGGCTAAGCTGGCTCATATCGCCACGCAACTGATCTTCCTGCTGATCCACCAGCCAGTGCCATCCCTCGATACGCGGCCAGTTTTTTAGATCAAGTTGCATCGGTAAACCACCCAAAGCGATCAGCCCAATTTTTTTTACTGACGAGGGTAATTTATGCAATAACCGTAATGATGACTGTGCAGGGACATCACAGATACTGGCGATCTGTATTTCGTCTGCAGGGTTAAACGGTACCGATGGCAGCGGTTTGTAAATAAAATTAACCCGTTGATAAATAGAGGCCATTTTATCAAAAATCGATTTAGCCAGATTTTTTTCCGGTTCCAAAGGATCCAGACAATAAGCCTGATAGATTTGCGCCCAATTAAAAGGGGCAACCGATGCGGTAGGGATCTTCAGGGAGATGGCGGCAGCCAGGCTGATCGGAGAGATATTACTGATCAGACAATCTGGTTTAATTGCTTGTAAAATCTGTTTTTCCTGTTCAACTGCCTGATCCCAGTTATTGTATAAAGCCAGGTACTTGAGCGCACTCGCTTTACGATCAACCTCTATGGGGGAATGCATTAACATGCCAAAATCGTTACCTAGCGGAATTAACTTATATTCCCCCTTTATGCGGGACGATAAATAGGTCATGGGAAGCAAGCTGAGCACCGTAATTTTACTCTCCGGGTAGTTTTGTTTTATTTTGTTGATAACAGCACATGAAATAGCCCCATGACCAAAGCCGTGTGCAGTGATAGAAAAACAGAGATGCATAAAACGCCTTATTGTAAAAGTTCAGTAGAGAGGTGAGCCACTCGCAGTAGAATAATAAAAAAGTCTATGTTAATAATATCTCTACAGCTACTTTTTTAGTCAGAAAATAACGTGTTACATTCATGGTTTTGCCCGGTTAGCAAAAACTGTTGATATTATTTTTTTCCACATTAGGAACTACTATTATGAAAATTGCCATGTTCAGTACCCGCAGTTATGACATTCAACATTTTGACCCACTGTTTCCCCCTCAGCAGGAAGCAATACAAATAAACTATTTTGATACCCGCTTAGATATTCATACCAGTCAACTGGCTAATGGCTACGACGCGATCTGCGCATTTGTCAACGATGATTTATCCGGCCCCGTATTAACTGAACTCGCTCAACTTGGGGTTAAATTGATATTAATGCGCTGCGCCGGTTTTAATAATGTCGATTTACAGGTCAGTAAACAGTTAGGGCTGACTGTCATGCGCGTTCCGGCATACTCTCCGGAAGCCGTTGCCGAGCATGCTATCGCGTTAATGATGACCCTTAACAGACGGATTCATAAAGCTTATCAGCGTACCCGTGATGCTAATTTTTCATTGGAAGGATTGGTTGGGTTTAATATGTTCGGTAAAACTGTCGGGGTGATCGGCACGGGTAAAATAGGCATTGCGGCGATGCGTATTCTAAAAGGATTCGGCTGTAAGATATTAGCCTATGACCCCTACCCTTCAAATCAGGCTCTTGGACTGGGCGCGGAGTATGTCTCCTTAAATGAATTATTCACTCACAGTGATGCTATCACGCTGCATTGCCCGCTTACCGGGGATAATCGCCACCTGCTCAATGAAGAGTCTTTTGCGAAGATGAAAGATGGTGTGACGATCATTAACACCAGTCGCGGCGCTTTAATAAATGCTAAAGACTCAATAGAAGCTTTAAAACAGGGGAAAATTGGCGGATTGGGTTTAGATGTTTACGAAGAAGAAGATTCACTGTTTTTTAATGACCACTCCAGTGAGATTATCACCGATGATGTATTTCGCCGCTTATCTTCCTGCCACAACGTTATTTTTACCGGGCATCAGGCATTTTTAACCAAAGAGGCGTTAACCAGTATTGCGCAAACCACTTTGCATAACTTACAAAGTTTTGCATCGGGTAACCCTAACGGCAATGTAGTCAGTTAATTTGCATTACAAGCCATTATTCAATTAAGCGGAACCATGTCAAAAGAGCAATCCGCTTTATCATAAAATAGACTTTATGAATGAGGTGCGCAGCAAAGACTATCAGCAACTATCAGTCTGGCAATGATCTTAAGATTATGTGCAACGGTATAAAAGGCGTGACTTAATTGAATAAATGGTAGGTTTAATAAATCGTGAAGCGCTAATATCGAAGAGTTAACTTAGCGGCGTATCTTTATGCAGCTCTTTTATAATGTCAGTGATAGCTAAAATCAATGATGACTTGATGATATTTTTACTCTGCTCCAGTTTCATCTTCACGATATAATGAGAACTTTCTTCGGGTTGCTGCTCATACACACTGGGCGGCATAACACTGCTCATTGCTCTGATCGACTTTAAGCGCTCGAGAATTGACGGTGAGATAAACTCAATTGATTCTTTATCAGATCTTACAAACTCTTTTAATTCAATAAATGCTTCAATATCCTGATATGAGTCCTGCGATAACAACCCTAAGCCGTACAAGAGTTTTATTCTGATAGATAAATGCGCCAGTGGACCATCGCTACTGAGCAGGGGTTCAACGGCATATTTGACTGCATAATCATCTTTTCTGAAGACATTCTGAATAAGAATATCGACGGCATCTTCAAAGAGATCAAAACTGGCGGTAAAAAAATCATATGCTGTTGCTGCCTCAGAAAGCGTTTCTACAACATCAATATCAAATTTTAATCGGGTAAACTCAGACATAGCTTTTTCTAATAGAATGCATAAGTGCCGCAACAAGCGGCACTTGAATTAAGGGATTATTTCAGGCTTTGGTAAGCTTCTTCGACGAGTTTAACGGTTTCACTGTCAACAGCGAGGCCAGAGTAATGCGCCAATGTTTCTGCTAAGCCTTTTTCAGCAAACATAGCTTGTAACTCAACGGCTTGTGGATCATCATCATTTTTATATAAAAAGGCAGCTGCGATACCTTTAATTAAATGCGCATTGGGTAAACCATATTCTAATGTACCATTTAACGGTTTAATTAAACGATCATTTTCACTTAATTTACGGATTGGTTGGCGACCGACACGATCCACTTCATCACGTAAATACGGGTTGGCAAAACGACCCAATATTTTTTGAATATAAGCAGCATGCGCTTGTGGATCAAAACCGTAACGGCGGATTAAAACTTCACCACTTTCCTGCATTGCGGCAGTCACATCAGCGCGGATAGCAGGATCTTCAATGGCATCTTTAATCGTTTCGTGACCTGCAAGTACACCCAGGTAAGCAGTAATTAAATGACCGGTATTAAGAGTAAATAGTTTACGCTCAACAAAGGCCATTAAGTTATCAGTTTTTTCCATTCCGGGAATTTCCGGAATCTCACCTTTAAACTGGGTTTGATCCACAATCCATTCGCTAAAGGTTTCAACGGTTACTGCTAACGGATCGGTTTCACCCGCCTCGGCCGGCGGTACAATACGATCCACAGCAGAGTCAACAAAACCGATTGTCTGATCACTCTGTGCATGTAAAGACTCAGGTAAGTGCTTAAATACTTGTGCTTTTAATTGGCTGGTTCCACGCACCATATTTTCACAGGCGATAATGTTTAACGGCGCTTTGTTGCCGCTGTTTAAGCGCAGTTCGATAGCATCGGCAATCGTTTTTGAAATAATATTTAAAACCGTAGGGCCTACCGCAGTAGTCACCAAATCAGACTCTGCAATCAGTTTTACAATTGCCGGATCAGTTGAATTAATGGCCGTAACATTTTTTACTTTTTCAACGACACACTCAGCACC